>NZ_CEXQWX010000058.1:0-34312 GCF_982718395.1 Carboxylicivirga sp. | reverse complement strand
TGTAGTATCGGAGTGGAATACAGAAATAACAGAGGCTTTATATGAAGGTGCTTACAAGACTCTTTTAAAACACGGTGCATCAGAAGAAAACATTGTGAAGAAGTATGTACCGGGTAGTTTTGAATTAACAGCAGGAGCCAAGTACCTGGCCGAAATGACCGATGTAGATGCTGTAATTTGTTTGGGATGCGTGATACAAGGCGACACACCACATTTTGACTATGTATGCTCAGGTGTAACGCAAGGTATGACTTTACTAAACGTACAGTACCCAATCCCATTTATCTTTGGTGTACTAACAACCAATGATCAGCAACAAGCGCTTGATCGTGCAGGTGGTAAGCATGGTAACAAAGGCGACGAAGGCGCCATAACGGCTATTAAGATGGTACATCTCAATAAATCTTTGAAGAGGTAGACTATAATAGTTTTTAACGAATAAGAATATTAGAGATATAACAAAGCCCGGATCACCGGGCTTTATTTTATTAATAGGACAGTTTAATAATCTTCTCTCTCAAACCTCCTCAGACGTTGAGTATCTCTTTCAAATCTTTCCAATAAATCCTTTGAAAAAGAATTGATAATATTCGACTCGGTATCTTCAACCCCATTGGCAGCTTCAGCTATTACCTTCATCGCTTTAATAAATTCATCGTACTCAGCTGCCGGACCATGCCCATGACAAAAGTTGATTACTCTATTATAAATTTCCTCAACCGATGAATCTTTTGTGCTTTCGTAGTCGAATGACCATTTGATTTCATTTCCGTATGCATGATTGCTTAATAACCTGTTTAAAGCGTCTGTTTCCTCTTTCTGAATAACACCATCAGCCTTGGCAATAGCATATAATAATTCGCCTAGTACATCATAAAGTCGTTCTTGTCTATCCATTGTATTTTAGTAATTTGTTTTAAACTGAATCAATAGAGTATTTCACTCCTTTTGATAAACTTAAAGGTAATTTTTTATTTCATATCCACCGGGAATACTCTAAGCTTATTTGCATCATGTCAACCCTAACTAAAATCATGTAACGCTTAATTCTCTTTGATGAACTGAATAAATCTCAAGGTCATTTTCTTTGCCTTTCAGATGTACCTGGCATATTTTCTCTATATCCCATTCACCGTTTGAATTTAAGCGCTTAAAAACATCTTCAGAAATAAGCAATTCGGCATCATATTCATTACAAACATTTTGTATCCTAGCGGTTGTATTCATAGTATCACCTAAAAAAGCTATTTCGCGTTTGGTATTACCTATTTCCATAACAGTTATTTCTCCCCAGTGAATACCTGCCTTAAACTCTGGTATTACCTCATATTCTTTGTTAAAATATTGTTCTTTTTGCTGAAGTTTAGCTTTATAAGCAAAGAAAGAAGCAATACTATAGGAAGTTGGATAATTAACCTTCCAACTAATGATCGCTTCATCACCCACGTACTTATGAATATCGCCACTAAATTGGTTAAATACCGAAAGTTCATAAAAACAATCCTGTATTAGCTGACTAAACATTTTATGCCCTAGCTTTTCGGCTAATGAAGTAGAGCTCTTTAAATCGATAAACATAAAGATGCGCTTCTCTACAATCGGATAATAATATTTTCCGGTCATTATACTCGCTAATGTACTCTTTCCAATCATTAAATTGATTGATATAACCATTGATATCAGCCCATTAACAAAAAAAGCATAGATAGTTCCGAACAGAATAACAGGCATTGTAATAAAATTGATATAAGTTGATGGTTGCTGGATCAGTGGTAATTTGAAATACTGCAACATTGGATATATTAAACTGGTAATCAGAAAAGCAACACTTAATTGGGTGATGACTGATAAGAGTAACAGACGGTAATAAAGAATTCTTTTTCCAAGATACTTGTTAATAATGAAAAACAGAGTTCCATATAACAATCCCTGACTTAACCAAGTAATCATGAAAAAGACTAATATATTCCAACTATAAGATTGGGCAATGGGAATGACTGAGTTACGAATCAGATACCAGAGAACACTGGCGATGAACCAGCCATTTAAATAAGATAATTGAATAAACTTGTACTTCATGTATATTATAATAAATCAAAACAAGTTCGTAATATACCTTCAGACTTTCAAGCTTATCATCATTTCAACTCAATACAGTTTAATTCTAAAGGCATATACAATCATCAAATAACCATACATGCCAAACTTTTAGACAACATGATTTATATAAGAAAACGGTTATCATGGTTGATTTTTATGCAATCCTATTTCAATATCTCACTTATTTATTCTCACTTTCCTGTGTAGACACCTGACTTTGGTTAATAAATTTTCCCACAAC
This sequence comes from Carboxylicivirga sp., assembly GCF_982718395.1. Classification (NCBI taxonomy): domain Bacteria; kingdom Pseudomonadati; phylum Bacteroidota; class Bacteroidia; order Marinilabiliales; family Marinilabiliaceae; genus Carboxylicivirga; species Carboxylicivirga sp. The sequence continues at coordinate 31,971 of NZ_CEXQWX010000058.1, read as the reverse complement.
AATGGCTGTAACAATTACTAAATAGAACTGACCAATAAGCCCAATTAATATCGTTGCTTTTTGCGCTATTAATGTTAAGGGCAGAATATCACCATAACCGATTGTCATAAGCGTAATGTAGCTATAGTACATCAATCTTTCTGTAATGGTATTCTCGGTTGCTTTATTCAGTTCAATTCCTGAAAACGAACCCGGATGCACTATTTCAATACTTAAGCAAACAAAAAAACCGATTAAACCTAATGCAACAAAGCCACTTATAAGCCCTAAAATAACGTTCTTATTAACAAACTTTGCCTTCCAAATTTGCTTAATGATATTAAAAGTAACAATCAGGTGAAACAAGAACAAAACTGCAAATTTGATGTAGTTAAACAGACTCGCCTCATTGTCATTAGCCATAGCAAATACACCTCCAATAACAAGAAGGATAAACAACAGAATGAGAATACTTCCTTTTTTATAATTACCGATAAATAAACTACCCGCTACAATATTTAAATAAAATAAAAAGGGCGAAAGCATATTAAATATATTGGCAGGTGTAACAAGTGAGCCAAAAAGAATAGCAATTTGGCTCACCAATAATAATTCGAATCTGTAGCTATGTATTTTCACTAACATCCATCAATCTTTATTCGTCATCTTTAAATACATAATTTTTAAAGCTAACTTTGTATAAAACACTGTAAAATGAGGGTATAAATACCAGTGTAATAACCGTTCCAAACAACAAACCGACCATAATAGTCACGGCCATTGGTTCCCAAATTGCACCACCTCCCAGATATAGTGGTATTAACCCCAGAACGGTGGTGAAAGTAGCAAGAATAATTGGTCTGAATCTTTGCAGACAGGCAGTTATAATTGCATCCTGCGGTGCCCGATTAAATTCATTTTCTTCTATCTCTATCCTGTCAACCAAAACAATGGCATTGTTGATAACAATTCCAGCTAATGAAATAATTCCGAGAAAGGCCATAAAACCAAAAGGTACATTAAATACCAGCAAACCTAAAACCATGCCGATCACTCCCATAGGTATTGTTAAAACAATCATGGTCATTTTACGGAATGAGTTAAACTGTATGATCAGAAGCATTACAATAATAAAGGCAGAGAGCGGTAAATAATTAGCTACAGCTCCCATGTTTTCAGCACTGCTTGCAGCATCACCACCTAATTCATAGGTGTAGCCATCTTCCCAGTTTTTTTGTTGCTCATTCAGCCAAGGCGTCAGAATAGTTGTTATCTCATTGGCATTACCCTCATCTGTCAGTTCACTTTGCACATTAATAGTCTTGGTTAAATTCAGTCGTTTAATTTTCGAGTATTGCCATGTTGGTATTATTTTGGCTACTTGAGTTAATGGTACACTCTTACCCGAATTTTGTCCATACACATTAATCGTTTCGAGGGAAGCTAAAGTTTGTTCCTTACTGTTCGCTCCCAGCATAATAATCGGAATAGATTTATCTGCTTCTCTGTATTCACCTGCATTAAAACCATCTAAAACAGTTTGCAGAGAGGTCGCGATGTCCTGGTTGGTTACACCTGCAAGTTGTGCTTTACGCGGGTTAATTTCAATAATGAACTTTTTACCTTTGGGTCCCCAGTCATCTTTGATGTTTTTAGTTCCTCTCAACGAAAACAGTTTCGTCTTAATTGCTGCAGAAATACTGGCTAACTTATCCGGATCCTTACCCGAAACTTTAATTTCAACAGGAGTTCCACCTCCACCGGAACCAAGTAAACCTACTTTAATGTCTGCGTTTGGGAAATTATTGAAACAATAATGATCCAATTGATTTACCAAGGTATTATTCACTAAAAAGTTTGAGGTATTAACTACTATATGTGCATAATTGGAATTTGGTTCATCGGCACTATAGCCCAGGTCATAGGCGGTGGGTCCCTCTCCAATATAACTTGACCAATCAGTAATACCATCTGCTCTATGTTCATTAACTAATAAACTGTCTTTAATAAATTGCTCAATGGTTAAAACTGTGGTTGTCGTACGCTCAATTTTGGTTCCTTCAGGTAAGTTAATATCGATGGTGATCATGTTACGATCACTATCGGGGAAAAACAAAACTTTCAGGAGTGTAAAACCTAATAGTGAAAGGATAAAGAGACCAACAATGCCAAACAATACCGTTTTCCTCCAACTTAAGGACCATATTATTAGTTTCTTATACTGGTTCTTCATACCATCAATCATCTTATCCAGAATGCTCTTTTTCTCTGCTTTTTTGCCAATCTTAAGGAAGAATACACAAAACAGTGTGATGACGCTTAATGATATAATCCAGGAAGAGATCAAAGCGATTGTGATGACCACAAAAATTGGCCCCATAATATCACCCATAACTGATTCTGCCATATAAAAGGCCAAAAAGGCTGCTGAGGTAGTTAGGGTTGATATTAAAAGAGGTTTAAACAGTTCAGCAGCTGATTCAATAGCTGCTTGTTTAACATCAATACCCTCTTCCATCTTAACCATGATCGATTCTGCCACAACAATGGCATTGTCAACCATCATTCCCAATGCCATAATGAGGGCAGCTAAGGTGATTTGATTAAGTCCAACATCAATAAGTCCCATTACCATCAGGGTAGTAATGGTTACCATCGGTATCAAACTGGCAATCACCATACCTGTTCTAAACCCAAGAAATATCAACATAACTGCTAAGACAATGATAATTGCCTGTAATAAATTGTTAACAAAATCTCCAATTTTGGTATCAATGTAAGTATCAATTGAAGCAAGCCGGGATACAGTAAGGCCGACTGGTAAGGTCTCGTTGTATTTATTGATAATCCTGTCGATATCTTCACCTAATGTAATAATGTTACGCCCCTCTTTAAGCGAAACATGGAGTGAAAGACCTTCACGCCCATTGATACGGACAACCTGCTGTGGAGGATAAATATAGCCAGGTTCAATTGTGGTAATATCTTCCAAAGCCACAACTGAGTTGGTTTGACCAATTGGAATTAGCAGCTTTTTAATGTCTTCAATCGAGTTAAAGTTACCGGTTGGCTCCAGTATAATCCGTTCGTCACCAATACTAATTTCACCTCCGGCATTTAAAATATTTGTGCTGGCAATAATGCTCTGCAGACTGTTCGAAGTGAGGCCATATTTTTTAAGTCTGGCATTATCAAATTTAATAAATACCCGCTCATCCTGTGCTCCGTTAATTTCAACTTTAGCAGCATCGTCCAGTTTAATCAGATCATTCCGAAGGTTATCGGCTTCTTCTTTCATTTCTTTATACGAAAACCCATCACTTGTAATGCCCACCACAATACCAAATACCTCACCAATACCATCATCGTTTAATTGTGGATGAACATTTTGTGGTAGTCCCTGTATAGCTTGTAATTTACGCCTTAATCGATCCCATACTGGTTGTAAGCTTTCAGGAGCAACTTCCATTTTAAGCTCAACATTAACAACCGATAAGCCCGTTCTGGAAGTACTGGTTACTTCTTTCAATTCAGGCAGTTCCTGTGCAACCTTTTCTATCTTATCCGTTACTAATTCCTCTACCCTTTCCGGACTAGCTCCCGGAAATGAGGATACAATTGAGGCAACCCTTACGGTATAAGGCGGCATACTGTCACGTGACAAGGATTGATAAAATGTTAATCCCATCACCATTACGACTGTTAGTATACTTAATACAACCCGGTTTCTTTCAATAGAGAATCTGGCAAAATTCATATGCAAAGATTTACTTAGGTTAATTCAATTTTACTTTTTGATTGTTTAATAGTGTTTGTAAACCGGCAGTTGCAATAAGTTGCCCCTCTGATAACCCGCTCTTAACTACAAAACCATCGTTGGTTAACTCTCCCAGTTCAATGGTTTGTTTTTTTACAACACCAACCTTATTGTCAGTTGTTTCGATCAGCATTACAAAGTTTCCGTTTCCATCTTCACCAACTGACTTAACCGGCACAACCAATAAATTTGAGTCCGTATTATCTGCTGAGCCAAAAGTAAAAGTGACGTTAGCAACCATCCCCGGCTTGATGATTTCTGTTGATCCGGGGATATCAACCTTAACCGGGAAAGTGGAAGTGTTTGAGTCTGCTATAGGAGATATTTCTATTACATGGCCTGTAAATTCTTGTTCTTCAAGAGATGTGAATTTTATATTAGTGGACATTCCAACAGCTACTTTATTGATGATATTTTCAGGCAAACCAACCTCAACATTAACATCGTTACCGGCATTTAATACAGCAACTGTCTGACCTGAGCTCACCGTTTCATTTAAACTGATATCAACCGAAGCCAATACTCCATTTTTAGGAGCATAGATATATCCATAATTAATCTGGTTCTGATCAATATCTTTCTTTCGCTTAGCCGATTCATATTGATCAAGAGCACTTTGATATGAATTCTTAGCTGCTTCGTAATCACTTAAAGACTGGCTTCCTTTTTCAAAAAGTGCTTTGCTCCTTTCCAGACTCGATTTCGCAGTATTCAATGCCGACTCAGCACTTTTTAAAGCTGATAAAGATTGTTCATAGGCCAGCTGCGCCTGCACATTGTCCAGCCTCATCAGCAAATCTCCTTTTTTGACTTTCTGACCAACTCTGGCACGAAGAGTTGAGACAATGCCGGTACTCCTGAAACTAAGGTCAATCTCGTCACTTGCATTGGCAACACCACTAAAAGTTCTTATTTGTTGAGCATTTAACTTGCCAACTGTCGTAAACCGCACCGGTTTTAGTATCTCTTTTGTCTTGTTTTCCTTCTTTTTGCATGAAGGTGAAATTGATAGTACTGCTAAAAGTATAATCAGATATTTGAAATTTTTCATCGCTGCTGTTTTTATTGATTGCTTAAAATATACTGTTTGGCTCGTAGTGTAAAGTCTTCATTTTCAGCCGGAGAATTCATATCAAAGAAATAGCCTATTAATCTTTGAAGCTGCATCAATACTAAACTGAAATTATATTGTGCTGTTGCATTTGCCTGTCGTGCTTTAAAGTAGTTATTCTGGGCATCAATCAGTTGAATAACAGGAATTGCTCCGTTTTGATACTCATTTTGCGATAGTTCAAGACTCTCACTGGCAAAATCCAAATCAACCTTTGAAATCTCAATGTTGGTTACTTCATTCATTAAATCCAAAACAACATCATTAATCCGTTGCTCAATTACCAACTCAATATCTTCTCTCTGAAAATTCAATTGGTCTGCCTGAATTGTTGCTGTTTGTTTATTAATATTTCTGGTGTTCTGCTGAAAGATGGGGAATGACAGGTTTAAACCAACGTTGTAATAACCGTCTGGCAATTCGGGAAATCCCACTGGAATATCACTGCCTGCACCTGATCTTGAAAATGTTCGCTTGTATTGCCCCTGCAATGCAAGTGTTGGTACATAGCGACCTTTACTATATAGTTTATACAAGCGCTTCGTTGCTTCAATATTGAGGCCTATGTTTCTTAATTCTGGAGAATTTCGCTTTGCTTCGTTAATAAAGAATTTAGTTAATGCAACCTGTTGTTGGGGATCATCTAATGCGGTCAGTAAATATTGATAACTACTGGATTCCTCTAAAACAATATTTAGCACTGTATCCTTTACATCAATTTGTGTATCAATTTCCTGGTTAAGCAATTGATTGATATGATGGTAGGCCTGACTTAATGAATTTTTGGCTTCAATCATGCCTTGAGTGTTTTGAGCCAGTTGACTTTGAAACCGGAGAACATCAGACTTACCTGAAGCACCCAACTCAAGATTCTGTTGAGCTATTTCAAGGTTTCTCTTAGTCATTTGAAGATTATTGTTTTGAATACTCAAATTGGTTTTTAATACCAAGGCATTGTAATAGGCAACCGATGCATCAAGAATCGCACCTAATTCGCTGGCATTATAACTTTCTTTTTGAGAGGCTAAAAGTTTCTTTTGTATCGATATGTTTGCAGCTGCTTCCTCCGAATAAATAACCTGTGTTAGGGTTACATCTCCTGAGGTTGAGAACTCCGGACTCTGTCCGTTAGATACTTCAGCAAGATCAGGGTCAATATACGTTCCTCCGGCAGTTAAACTAACATCCGGTAAGAATTGCGATTTTGAACTTTTCAGGTCTTGTTCGCCCAAATCAATATTTTGCTTTTCTGCCTGTAAAGCCAGGTTAGCATCAATAACCCCATTCATTAAATCCACCAAAGTGTATTGAGTTCCAAAGAATCTGCCGCCTTTTCCTTCAATCAGATTTATTCTGGCTAACCAGCTGTTTCGAATAGGCAGACCTATTTGATCAGCCGTATTTGTGTTAATCGAAATCTGCTTTTTATAATTGATGTGGAGGTTGAGATTTGATGCATTTGTACCATTATTAATAGCTTCAACGTTTAAAGCAATGCGACGTATTATCTGGTCGAAATTTATGGCTGGCTGATTGGTCATTAAGATACCTTTTTCCACATCATCAACTCCGTAGCCAGACAAAGACGGGAGATGTTTTTGATTGATAAGCTCAATTAACTGTTCAAACTTTTGATCATCAATACCCGCAACAGAAGCGAGGTAAACAGCATCCACATCACTCAATATTTGGTTTATATCTGTACTGCTATTGATAGGAATTAAAATGTACTCTGCATCCTTTCCCGAAAAATACTGATCAAACTGATTTTTGATTGGTAACAGATTTAGCAGATAATCATCAACAATAACACCAGGCTTTTTAAAATTGTAAATAGAGTAAAAAGCATCAAGATCTTCTTTATAGGAAAACGGAGTTACTAAATAGGTTAAATTATTAATGCCTGATGTTTTTTTATCTTCAGGTATGTCAACAAAGTCATTATTAACGGCTCCAACTATAATGGTTGATTTTGGAAATTTGTCCTGTTTACTAAGCATTATAGTATTCACAATACCAAAAGCCAGAACGATGTCGGTTTCGCTATTGAGTAATGTGTTGTAATTCTTTTCAGCATTCGAAAGTTTGTGGTTGTTGTATAATACTTCTTTAAAAACAACCACTGTACCTTTTCCTACTACCGAGGATATTTCACTTTTAAGTTGGATTAAAAAACTATTTGATTGAGGAGCCTTAATATCATCAAGAATTCCAACAGTTAATTGCTTTTGTGCCTGAGTAACCTTTAATATACTTACCAGACATAGCAGTAAAAAGAATCTCTTCATAGCTTTATTTTTTAAAATATTGATCAGCTTTTTCATCTAAAGTTGCCAGTACATCAGCATTAAATGCTATTGAATTTTCAATAAACTGGTACAGGTCGGAGTCTTTATCGTTTCTCAATACCAGACACTTCCTTAATAATGCATCTTGTTGTTTGTAATTATTGATCATCATCTTAACAAAGTGGATAATTCCCTTAGTATCAAGGTAGAATAGACGTTTCCGATGACTTTCTTCTGACACAACATAATTTACTCTTTTCAGTTGAATCAATTGATTGAGGCTCTTACTTACCGCACCTTTGCTGGCTTCTGTTTGCTGAATAATTTCTTCGAATGAAAGATGTTCTTTTTCAGACAAATAAAACACTCCCATTATTTTCCCTGCTAATGGAGGGAAGCCATCAATCTCATACGCATCTGCAAAACTCTGAAGAATTTTTTTCCCAGGTTCCATTTGAATTATAATTTATAAAAAATTGGTTTCCTTACAGGGAAACAAAGGTGAATGAATAATGTTTATTGAAATTATTACAAGTTGTTGAAATGCTTAAAAGACGTGTTGAAATGTAGATTTAAGCCTATCAACTAAATAAGATAAGATGGTTTATTGGAATCTTTAGTCAGCTAAACTAATCTCGCACTGTTTAGCATTAAGGTTTAGAAGTCCTGTTTTGATGAAGTTTTTTATATTTCTGATGCAATTTAAAGGATACTCAGGAATCCAATAACCTTATATTTCCTATTCATTTTTACAAACCTCCTATTCAACATTTATCCGTACTTTTGATAGCAAACGAAATCGTTCATGTCAGAATTAAAGATATACCGTGCTTCGGCGGGCTCAGGTAAGACCTATACCCTATCAAGGGAATTTATTAAGTTGCTTTTTAAAGATCCTGCCAACTATAAAAGTATATTGGCAGTTACTTTTACCAATAAGGCAACGGCTGAAATGAAAAGCCGGATCCTGGAAAACCTGTTTGCTCTGGCTACAGCTTCTAAGCCTGATTATCTGGATATTCTGATGAAAATTCATGACAAGCCTGAGGCTTACATACGTAAAATGGCCAAAAGCATATTGATCAATATCCTGAACGATTTCTCTAAATTTTCAGTCAATACCATCGACAGCTTCTTCCAAAAAGTTATTCGCTCCTTTGCTTATGAAGCCAACCTGCCAGCCAATTTTAAGGTAGAACTGGATTCAGATCGGATATTATCACAAGCAGTGGATAATCTGCTTCGTGAACTTGAATTAAAAGGCAATGAAGATCTCAAGGAATGGCTTATTAAACATACACTATCTAAAATTGAAGAAGGTAAAGACTGGAATATTACCAAAGAGCTGAATACATTGGGCCGCGAAGTTTTTAAAGAAGAATTTCAGAGCCTGAAGCCCGAAACTTTGCAAAAGCTTAGAGATAAAAAGCTACTGAATAACTACCGTTACGCTTTGAAGAAAATTACAGATGCTTTCGAAGAAAGCATTCAGTCAGCAGCTCAAAAAGGTTTGGATGCTTTAAAATCATATGGTGTCAGCTACGATATTCTACAGGGCAAGTCCCGATCGCCACTTAAGAAGCTGGAAAAGCTGGTGAATGTAAATAAAGCGACTGACTACCTGGAGATTATAAAACTGGATGGGTTGGCCAATAACCCCGAAGCTTGCTTCCACAGTAAAAACAGTGAATCGGACAACAGCATTATCATCGACTGCTTTAATGGCGGACTCAACGATGCTTTACTACAAGTGAATCAGATCTTTACCGAGCAGAAGACAAATTACTTTACAGCTAAGTCCATCTTATCAAACCTCAATGCTCTTGGCATTACAACCGATATCGCTCTTAAAGTTAATGAACTGGCGCGAAATGAAAATCTGTTTCTGCTGGCTGATGCCAATCAGCTGTTACACCAGATCATTGATGAAAACGATGCTCCTTTTATTTACGAAAAAACAGGCACCCGTTTTCAACATTATATGATTGATGAGTTTCAGGATACATCCAGATTACAGTGGAATAATTTCAGACCATTACTTCAAAACAGTGTAAGTGAAGGCAATACCGCGATGATTGTAGGGGATGTAAAACAATCGATTTACCGTTGGCGTAACTCCGACTGGAAACTATTAAGTGACCAGGTTAACATTGACTTTGCAGTTCATGGTACACAGCCAAAGACGCTGGACACCAATTGGCGAAGTACTGAAAATGTTATCACGTTTAATAACGTTATATTTTCCGGAGCCTCACGTATGTTACAAGCCGAATTCGTTAATTCGTCCAAAGAGGCCATTAATGAAGATGCAATGCCGGCCGACCTGCAGGATAAAATAAAAATTGCCTATGATGATACCATTCAAAAAATATCATCTAAAGTAAAAGATCCTGATGGTTTTATTCACGTTGCCTTTAAGGAAGGTAAAAATGCCGAATTCAGAAATAATGCAACCGAGGCAGCAGTTGAGCAAATCGAGCGTTTATTAAACGAAGGGTATGATTACCAGGATATCTGCGTACTTGTACGACGAAAGAGTGAAGGCCAGGAAATCACCGAAGCCTTGTTATCTGGTCAGTATTCTCCCGAACAACGTAAACATCCGGTTATCTCCAACGAAACACTTCTTTTAAGCAGTTCTCCGGCTGTGAACCTGGTGATTCAACAAATTAAGTACATTCAGGAACCGGATAATGATGTGTTTGAAGCCTACATAAAGCTTTACAGTCATTTTTACCAGAGCAATGCCTTTGATGAAAGCATTACGTGCAGCACCAATATCTTACACGATGATAACCCTGCTTATTTTGATGAATTATCCTCACAATTATTGGAATTAAAAGGCAGTCCACTCTTTGAGATGACTGAGACATTAGTTCGTCGATTACCAGATGAACTCTACCAAAACCAGTTTGTATTCCTGCAAGGTTTGCTGGATGCTGTCCGCGATTTTGTGACAAATATTTCGGTAAATGCCCATGACTTTATTAACTGGTGGGATGATAAAGGGCATGGCACTGCCATATCAGTTCCCGACGGCCAGAATGCCATCAATGTAATGACTATTCATAAGTCTAAAGGATTGGAGTTTAAAGCAGTAGTTATACCATATTGCAACTGGAATATTGATGACAAAGGACGTGGCAGCCTTATCTGGAGTCGTCCGCAAACTGAACCGTTTAATGCCCTGGAATTGGTACCAGTCAACTACTCAGATGCTCTTTTGCACTCCATTTTTGTGGATGAATACCTAAGCGAACGATTGCACCAATTTGTAGATAACCTTAACCTGCTTTATGTAGCCTTGACCCGTGCCGAAGAAAGTTTGGTTATTATGGCTGAAAAACCAGCGAAGACTGGCGGTTTAAAGAACGTTTCGCACTTACTATTTCGTCTGATCAATCAGTTTAATATGCTGTCGGATCTTGATGAAGCGCTTCAGGAACAGTTAACAGACAGCTGGGATGAAGAAAGTCAGACCTTTGAGTTTGGATCAATCCCTGTGCAGGATGCTAAGATCAAAGTAGCACCCACTGAGACTAAACAGTTTAAAACAAGTGAGCTTGGAACACGCGTTCGTATACATCCTGAAAGTGCCACCATGAGTTCGCCTGATAGCTTTAAGAATGTGAAGCATGGTAAAATTATGCACCGTTTGTTTGAGTTAATAGTTGATGTTAATGATGTTGAAACAGCCATTACCAAGCTAATACTAAACGGTCAGCTAAAAACATCTGATAAAGACAGTTTATATGACTTTGTGATGTCAAAAATCAATCAGGAGGGTGTAAAAGAATGGTTCAAGCCAGATAATACCGTCATTAACGAAGGTACCATTATGGTACCAATGGGTACCTATCGCCCTGATCGTGTGATCATTCAGAAGGACAAAGTCATTGTGATTGATTATAAGTTTGGTGAATTGCAACAAGAGAAGTACGCCCTGCAGGTAAAGCGGTATATGGATTTGTTAAGAAAAATGGGCTATCAGAATATTGAAGGTTACCTGTGGTATCTGCGAGAGGAAGATGAGATTATTAATGTCAGTGATCAGGCCATACAGGGAAGTTTATTTTAAAAGTTAATTCTCTCTCTTTTTGATTGGAATAAGGATCACATCTTTATACCCATAATGTAAATAAAGATACGATCCGTAAGTGCAAAAAAACTTCAAGACGTTTTTAAAAAATGTCTTGAAGTTTTATTTTTTTATCTAAACCTTTTGAAAAAACTTCTAGATGTGTTGGTCAACTCCTCAAGACCTTTTGACCAACTTGTCTAAACCTTTTTGCAAAATACTTAAGCATTTTTTGAAAACCTTTAGACATTTTCTGAAAAAGCTTGGATGTTTTTACAAATGCGCCTGTGCTTTTTTCTTATTCTACGATTATTTCATCGACAAACAGCCAAGACTTGCCTCCTCCTGCACTATGCCATTGAGGTACCTTACCCTGGTTGCTCACCAAAACCTTAATGTATCGAGCTGTGGTATCGCTAAGATCAACGCTAAAATCAACCACCTGTGCTTCACTTTGCAATGGTACATTGTTAGTTGTTGAACCGGCAGGTACAAATTTATTACCGTCCTCAGATGTATATACCTTAATTCCTTTAGGTAAGAATATCCACGAACCCGTCTGGTGCAAGCAGCCAACCGTTACCTTTGACAAAGGCTCCTGTTTTTCTAAGTCAATAGTTAACTCCAGATCTTCGCCTTCAAATCCCTGCCAATTGCCATCGCCAAAGTTGCGACTTCCGCGTAGACTATTAACCAGAGTGATTTCACTCCTTCCCAAATACTTTTTATGCGGAGGATTTTTATAGCTCAGAGCTTTAGCTGTGGCCTTATGCAGATTAAAGTTTACCCTTGAGTTATTACCGGCTTTTTTACTATTAATAAAGGCAGCCGCTGTTACTGAAACTGATTCATCGATGTTGATTGCACCCTCATATTTGTGTGACGACTGCGTTGGTTCTGATCCATCCAGAGTGTAGTAGATATCAACATTTGGCACTTCAGTATATAGGTCTAAAGCTATGCTTTTTGATTCTTCATTAAATACGCTTTCAAACTGAACGGTGTACATACTTCTGGCATAATTGATTCCCATCGCATCGTAGGTAGCTCTATATTGTCCAATGCGCTGACTAAAGTCGATCCAATCGCGTTTGTCTTCTTTTGTCCATAATACTTCGGCCATAGCTGCCATACGCGGGAATGCCATATACTGCATATGCGCTTTGTTGGCCACATGCTCTGTCCATAAATTACCTTGTCCTCCAAGTATAAAACGCGCTTTATCCGCATCTAATTCAGCCGGAACCGGATTAAATTTGTAAACCCGTTTCAAAGGTAGTGATGCATTAAAGGCAACCGGTTCGGTATCGACAGGCCCCTGATAATAATCCAGGTAACAATGCGATGTTGGCGTCATTACCACATTGTGACCACTATTCGCAGCCTCTATCCCGCCATTAAATCCACGCCAACTCATAACTGTGGCATTGGGTGCCAATCCTCCCTCTAATATCTCATCCCATCCTATCAGAATACGGTTATTAGCCATTAAAAACTTCTCAATCCGCTTTATAAAATAGCTTTGTAGTTCATGCTCATCTTTCAAGCCCTCAGCTTTGATTCGTGCCTGGCATTTTTTGCACTTTTCCCATTCAGCTTTATTAGCTTCATCTCCCCCAATATGAATATACTCAGAAGGAAATAAAGCCATTACCTCGGTTAGAATATCTTCAATAAACTGAAAGGTATCATCTTTTCCGGCGCAATAAATATCAGTAATTGGCCATAGTCCTCCGGGAACCACATTAAACGGACCTCCGGTACAAGAATACTCTGGGTAGGCTGCTAAAGATGAAGTTGTATGCCCCGGCATTTCAATTTCGGGCACAATTGTAATAAAGCGTTCTTGTGCATAAGCTACCACTTCTTTTATATCTTCCTGCGTATAAAAACCACCATAAGTAGCTTTTTCTCCTTCTTTCATTGCCGGTCTGGAATCCCAAGGCAAGTGTTCACGATCCACCCGCCATGCACCTACTTCTGTCAATTTGGGGTATTTTTTTATTTCGATACGCCATCCCTGATCATCAACTAAATGCCAGTGGAAAACATTAAGTTTATGAAAGGCCAGATAATCGATCAGCTCTTTCACCTCTTCTTTTGTAAAAAAGTGTCGTGATACATCAAGCATCATACCCCGCCATCCAAATTGTGGAGCATCTTTTATCTGTGCTGTATTTATTTTAAAAGAAAATGGTTCACCTTTTTTTAGCGTATGAATATCCTTTGGACACATTTGTGTAAAAGTTTGAAGTCCGTAAAAAACACCCGCCGGTGTCGCAGCTTCAAGTATAACATTTGTGGTCTCAATATTTAATTCATATTCTTCATCTTCCAAAGCTTTATTTTGCCTGATGATAATGGTACCATTCTTACCACTTTTATCTGTAAGCTGCAGCTTTTTTCCACTGGAAGCTTCAATCTTTTTGTTAAAAACAGTTATACCATCTTTCAACTGATTATCTTCGACAACAATAACTGTTTTTTCGGTAAACTTAAATGTTCCGCTATTATAAGTGATTTGATTAGGCATTGGTATTAATGCCTCATGATTGGTGTTTGGTTCTGAACAAGCACCCAGCAACAGCACGATTAAAGCAATTGCTATAAGAGGAATGTTTTTCATTTCTGGTTTTATTAAATTCAATCTAAAAGTCCCCAAAAACGAATAATTCCAAAACTAAGACTTGTTCAATATAGGTAAAGAGTGTTCAAGGTAGGTTAACAAAGAGTAATCATGTTCTGGTTAAGAACATAATTAATCCCAATCAGATTATTCCAAGTAATCAGGCATGTGTATTGACATATTTTTGTCTGGTTTGAGATTAGATTGATTATCTGTCTCTTTGTTTGTGCCCGGTGCACTGCGCACAATGCACTGAGCACTGTAGTTGCTTATTCTTCGTGTTGGCTCTATTATAACAGTTTCAAAACAAAATTATACGTCAAAAATTATGCTTGACTACTTAATACAGATTAATAAATGACCTGAGGGCGTTTCTGTGACGAAGCCCAACTATTATCCATTTCAAACAAATCATACACGGGCCAATTTTCAACATATTTTAAGCCTCTGTCAATGGTTCGTGAAATATCATTGGCCAAAGCCGGCCCTTTCCAGCTACCAGTGTTAAACAGTACCACATATGCAATACCATTATCTTTACGGGCCATAAGAGCAGATGTACCTGCTAAAGTTCCGGTTCTGTACCAGGTTTTTGAACGAATACGCCTCCATCCCAACGGACCATAATTATTAGCTTCTGAGTCAACCATGCATCTGACACTTTCTTCACTCAGAATATCATCGTGAGAATCAAAGCCATCAATGGATAATAACAGTTTCATCAAGTCGGTTGAAGAAGCAATCCACCCCCCTGCAGCCCCAAGCGCATACATGTCATTGCCACCATACGTTCGAAGTACTTCTCCTTCTGCACCAGTGTGATCTGCTACATAGAATGTAGGCGTTGGTTCGTAATATTTCACTTCCATTTCGGCCCTTTCGTGCAAATGACTACCTCCAATTTGCATATCAAAAATTCCCAATGGATATAATAAGTTGGTCTGAATATATTTTTCATATTCCATACCGGATGCCTTAGCTATTACCTCACCCAATATCATATAACCCAGGTTAGAATAATAGGATGACTGTCCGGGAGTGAAATGCAGACGTTTATTTAGTACAAAGCGGATGATATCACTTTTGCTTATCGGCAATTCCTTATTTAAGGAGCGCGCTACGATTGTAGGCATAAACATCTGATCACCCCAGCGCGTTGTCCAACCTCCACTGTGCTCCATAAGGTGACGCACAGTAATCTGTTCCACACGTTTATCTCTGTATTCAGAATAGATGGAATCATTTAATATGCCATTAGGGCCAAATACTTTATCCTCTAATGAGATGCCTCCCTGCTCCTGCAAACGCATTACTCCGGCAGCCGTGATCAACTTTGAGATGCTGGCAACCCGAAACAGATGATGTGGTTCTACTTGGGTTTCTGCTTCTGTATCAGCAAAACCAAATCCTTTTGCATATAGCAGCTTGCCATCCTTAGCTATGGCTACAGATGCACCTTCAAGCATTTCGCGACGCATAAACCGCTCAATCTGCTTCTCCAGTTGTGCAAACTCCTTATCTTCTGACATAAATGCAGGCACATGAAAGGACTGTACTTTTGTTCCCGGAGGGTTAAAGTCACTTCCATATGAATCAAGTACCGGATTAACCATTGAAGAACTTAACCACAATGTACCAGTGAGGCTTAGTGTTATTAGAGATTTATATATAAACTTCATGCAAATCAAATCAATATTGGCACAAAAGTAATGGATTCAAAACTCAAATGAAACCCTTGATTCCAAAATACAATCTATCTTATCGTGTTACGAATTAATTACTAAAAGGTTTAATACTGCATCCTACTGCCTTTGTTATTGTTGGATTCACTTCTTTATCTGACTGTATTGCTGTAATAGCATTTTCCAGATACTTAACTTTTACCTGTGAAGCATCTTGCGGACTATCATCAATTGCACCAATATATGCCACTTTAAATCCATTATCTGTATTATTTAATAGAAATACATGTGGTGTTTTAGTAGCACCATAAGCTTTATAAATTCCATCATTATCCAATAAGTAAGGATAATCATAAGCTTTCTTCACCATATAAGAAAAACCATCTGTTTTGAAGCTCGCTGAATCGTTTGGATTAATAGCCACAACCGGAAACTTTTGTGGGGCAAAATCTTTATTTAACTGATCAATACGTACTTCATAGAACTTGGCA
This sequence comes from Carboxylicivirga sp., assembly GCF_982718395.1. Classification (NCBI taxonomy): domain Bacteria; kingdom Pseudomonadati; phylum Bacteroidota; class Bacteroidia; order Marinilabiliales; family Marinilabiliaceae; genus Carboxylicivirga; species Carboxylicivirga sp. Next base: position 15,899 of record NZ_CEXQWX010000058.1, on the reverse strand, counting down.
TAAGGGCAATGGTTACACGTAAAGATCAGAATAACTCCCTCCTGTTCATTATAGTCACTTAATGCAACCTTTTGATAATCAGTATTTGTTAGTTTAAATGCCGGAGCCTTATCGCCCACCTTAAGCTGTGCTTCAGCCGTCAATACGAATGACAGCATTACCATAAATAAAAGTGTTTTCTTCATAATAGTGATATTAAAGATTAACTGTATCTATTAAGTGTAGTAACTGTGGTAAATCCAACTCTCCTTCATGAAAAGCTTTAGAATTACCCTTATAAATAATGGTTGCAGGAATGGCACCTGACCAGCCGGAGTCTATTTTATCAATCCATTCGTTCGGATTTCGTTCATCTAACAGCAATACTTCCTGTCCAACCTGATTTTTATCCAGAAAAGGAATAAGTTGCTTCTCTTTTTGTGATTTAAAATCAAGACTAACCAGTAAGATTTTTAGTGGTTTATCAGATTGTTGTAATTCATTAGATTCAAATATAGGCAGTTCTTCAACACAAGGTTGACACCAGGTGGCCCAGAAGTTAACTACATATACTGTATCATTATTACTTGTTCTCTCAAGCAGTTGTTTAATTGAGATTTCAGCAACCTCCTGTCCTTTAAGCGGGGACACAAAACCAATTAACAACAATAATAAAGCAAGACTTACCTGTTTCATACAAAATGAAACAGAAAGCCATTAAAATAGTTCGGAATGTTGATGTTAAGACCTTGTTAAGAGGTAATACCATGAAGCATAGCGGCTAATCAACAGCAAGCACAAAGGATAAATCATGACTGGCAGGTATTGCGGTATTAACCAGCCAAAAGCCAGGGGCATACTCGCACAAACTACTAAAAAGATTAAGTAAATCCTGAATGGTTTAGAACGATAAAACCAATTGGCTACAAAAGCCAGAAATAAATTAAATGGTATCGCCCAAAGCATATTAAAATTCTCACCAGTAACGCTATGACGTGATAAAAACCATAAAAAGAAGATTAAACAACCCACAATCCCTGTTGCCAATAGAAAGATTCGATTTACAAGAACCAAAGCTTTTTTTCGCTTAATCTCAACATATGCAAGAGCTAAAGACAGAACGAATAACAGCCAAAACAATACAGCGGGTTTAATAATACTTGCTTTTGATGTTGATTCAAACGATAGTATAACTTTGGGTTCGCCTAGTAACGGTCTGCTCTCATCATTAACAATGCTGGCACTCGTCAGATGCTTCATCAGATAATCGGGTATAAACATTTGATTATACTGATTGGCATTATCATCTGTTTTCATCCCTAATATAATATCCAGTCCATCACTTATCCATGGGAAGTTTTCTCCATATTGATGAAGGATGTCCCGGTAAGAGTACACTTCCAACTCATCTTGATTATAAACCAATTCGCCATCAATGTTATCTTCAATGATATCTCTTATGCGTGTTGCACAATTATCAAAAAGGAAATCATAACGATAGAATTTATTTTCGGGCTGCGCATTCTCCATCAGAGCTACAAAGAATTTCTGTTTCTCATCTGATGTAAAGTTGATGCTTTGCTCCCACACACTTCGCTTTTCATGGTTATAGGATCGTAAAAAACGCGAATACTGACCGTATGTCAGCATATAATTCAGATTACCATTGGCAAACTTGAGGTAAAAGTTAGGTGTATCAAAATCAAAAGTGCCATAATTAAAAACAAGATCGAAGCCTGCCACCGGATCATTCACTCGAATAGCACTATGTCCGAATAATGAATACAATTCTTCTCCAGGTGAACAGGTTAATAAAGAAATAGTAGCTTCTTTGGATAACTTTGATTGAGCAAAGGAAATGGTTGATAATGCAACCAGGCAGAATGAAAGAAATATATGACGCATCAATTAATTTTTTGTCGAAGATAAAAAATATCATTTATTGCCAATCCTTATATTTGTTTTATGAGCAGCAGAAAAGAAGAAATTATTGCATTTGTTAATGGCGAATGGCCAGGTCCAACGTTTAAAGAATATTCAAGAGAAATATGCCAGTCAAAACAAGATGTTGAATTATTATTGGACCTCCACGAACATGAGGATGACAAAATTGCCTGGCGAACCGCTTACCTTTTAGATCTGGCCCACGATATTGACAAACGAATATTAGAAAACCATTTGGAGTTGCTCTTAGCAAGGACACCCAAACTGACTAATCAAAGTATCAAGCGACATTATCTCAGAATATTATCGCAGCATGATATCAGCGAAATAGCCGATGGTCACTTTCTGGATTGCTGTTTCGAGTGGCTGCAAACTGAAGAAACTCCAATAGCGGTCAAAGCGCATTGCATGCAAATCATTTATGACCTGAGCATCCCTTATCCTGAATTGATACCTGAATTAAAAGCTGTACTGCAAAATCTTTTACCGTATGGCAGCAAAGGTGAAGTCAATCGTGCAAAAAAAATATTAGCAAAGTTAGAATCTCAGTAGATTATTAGATATTATTGAAGTATCGAGTAAAGAGTACAAAGTATCAAGACTATTTACATGATGAAAAATATCAATAAATTTTCATTTTTTTCACTCTACATGCATCCATTTAAAATTCCTCCTGTCATTAATGCGACAATAAACTAGAAATTGACACAAATAACCACCGACATACACCGACCCATCATTGAAAAAGCGGTAAAGGGCCATGCTAAAGCACAGAGAAAACTTTATGAGCTCTATGCCAAAGCAATGTTCAATATATGCTATCGCATGATGAATAGTGTTGAGGACGCTGAAGATATGTTACAGGAGGTTTTTTGTGAAGCATTCAGGAGACTGGAAAGATTTCGCTATGATTCAACATTTGGCGCCTGGATCAAACGAATAACAATTAACAGATGTATTAATGAATTAAAACGACGAAAACTAAACCTGGAACTGAATGAGGAGATTACACCGGATGCCATGCTTGACGAAGCTGAAGAGGCTGAAGATTTAGAACTGAAAGTTGAACACATTAAACACGCAATGGGAATGCTACCTGATGGTTACAGAGTCATATTTTCACTCTATATGCTGGAAGGCTACGACCATCAAGAAATAGCTGACATTATGCAAATTTCAGTGTCTACTTCAAAGTCGCAATTGGCACGAGCTAAAAAGAAGGTAATAGAAATATTAAGAGCAAGCTCAATGCAGTACAATCTTAATTAAACTAAGTATTATGAATGATCGCCTAAAAAAATACATAGACCTTAATAAGGATGCGTTTGACTCGCTGGACATCCCTGCAGACAGCTGGAATTCAATTGAGAATAAGCTTCATGGAAGTAAAAGCAAACGATTGAGAATTATTCGCTATAGCTCTATTGCTTCTGCAGCCGCTTTAATTGGCGCCTTTCTATATATAGCCGTCATAAGGCAACAAGCCGGAGATGAATTAATGGCAGAAGAAAACCAGCTGAGTGAAACCGAATTATATTATGCCACACAGGTTAACCAAAAAAGAGCGCAAGTTTACCAAATGTCAGCAAGTCATCCTGAATTACAAAATGAGATGGAATTGGATTTAGCCGAGTTGGATACTGCAATGGTTGAACTTAAACGCGATCTGAAGGATAATGTGGATAATGCTGAAGTGGTAGAAGCTATGATTCAAAATTATCGTATGAAACTATCTATTCTGGAAGACATCATGCAGTTTTTGGAGGAACAACAGGAAAATAACGAACAAAAGCACACATCATATGCATTGTAACAAACTATACATACTCTTTGGCTTTCTATTCAGCATGAGTTGGCTACAGGCCCAAACCATAACTGAAGAGATTAAAAAGCAGGAAACGTTTTACGTGTTACCATCAGCAACCCTTGAGGTAAATAACAAATATGGCAACATTCATTTCTCTACATGGGAAAAAGACTCAGTAAGTGTATCCATTAATTTCTTTATTGCTGAGAAAAATGAGACCCGCTTTCAGAAAATTAAGGATAACGTACAATTTAAAGTAACGGGCAATTCTGCCTATATGATGGCCGAAACCGTTTTTGGCAGTAAGTATTCCTCCTTTTTAAAAAATATTAAGGAAGCAACCAACTTATTGGGATTAGATAATTCGAGCACACGAATTGATTATTTTATTACAGTTCCCCCACATATCAACCTTAAGGTCAATAATCGTTATGGAAATATTTTCATACCTAATTTTAGCGGTAACTTGAATATTAACTTGTCAAATGGTGATTTTCAGGCTAAAAACATTAGTGGTAACAATCATTTGAAATTAGCTTTTGGCGATGTCCTCATCGAATCATTGCAGCAAAGCACCCTTGAGCTCAACTTTAGCAAAGCCAATATAACAAGTGGCCAACAACTGGATATTAAATCAAAATCATCTGAGGTAAAAATCAATAACTGTAACTTAATTAAACTGCAATCGAAAAGAGATGAATACCAGATTGATGAACTGGAGCACCTGTTTGGAGAAACCTACTTTTCTAAATTATCCATACTCAACCTAAAGAAAGAGTTTAATATGGTGATGCAATACGGTGCACTGAAACACCTTGGAATGGAATCGACCTTTGACTTGGTGAAGATCAATTCGAAATACACCAACTGTAGTGTTGAAATTGATCAACCATTAGCTTATAAATGCACTATTATTGCTCCCAAGGGAGAAATAAATTTGCCCAAAGAGTTAGTAGCAGCAACACCCAACTGGCAAGATAAAATTGAATCTGAAGTGGTGGCATTTAATTACAAGAGTGACTCTTCGAAGGAAAAGGTACAGATCCGGATTAGTGATGCTAACCTGATAATAAGCCATAAATAACCAAACTATGAACCTTAAACCAATTAAAATAATAATTGCCTTGCTGCTGATATGCATTATTAACGGCAAGGCTCAAGATTACAAGAATGCTGCCCGGTTATCCTTTGGGAATTATTGGGGAGCCTCCTTTAAACGAATGTTTAGCCAGGAAGATGGTGTAATGGCCAACGTACAACTTGGTGAAAACAGCATGGTGATTTCCGGATTGCGGGTATTTCATAAACCAGCTTTTCCTGAATCCTCCAGTCAGTGGTTCTTAGCTTATGGTTTTGGTGCTCATATGGCTTATCGGACGAAAATTAAGAACCGGAATTTTTTCCGGCCCTTTGCGCCACCTATCATTCATGAAGGTAATTTTATTTCGCCTGGGTTAGATGGGTACATCGGATTGGAATATCGGTTTCTTAAATATCCGTTTACAATTTCCGGAGATTTCATGCCCAATTTTGAGTTTTTCGGTCCCGGCTATTTTCGTCTGAATATGAACACCATATCCTTAAGTGCAGCATTTGTTTTTTAATAAGAAGCTATAGCTCATTAAATAATTCAATTACAAAATTTGTCGGATGTGGAGCAGTAAAAACCCCGCACGACAACTAAAGTCTTAAAATAAAAACTCTAACGATATGAAAAAATATTTATTAGCAGTAATAATGCTCGTAATAACCGGCAGTTATGCTTTTGCACAAGAAAATGACAATAAGGTTCGTACTATTTTTGATAGTAAAGAAGATCAATCCAACGGCGGTTACGGTGCCATCATGGTCAACTATAGTCAGGTTATGGACCGTGATGCTTTATTAGTCGGTGGTCGTGGCGCCTGGATCATTAACCACAATTTTGGACTCGGACTGGGTGGTTATGGACTGATGACTGATCCCAAACATGATAACGTTTTAAACGATGAGTATCAGATACTGGGTGGTTACGGTGGTTTGTTATTGGAACCAATTGTTGGAGCTAAATTACCAGTACATCTATCATTTCCAATCTTAATTGGTGCCGGTGGAGTAAGCTATAACAAACACTGGCAGCAATACGAAAATGATTACGATTATGAGGTTTATGAAGACAGCGACGCTTTTTTTGTATTAGAACCAGGTGCGGAACTGGAATTTAATATGCTCAAGTTCTTCCGGTTTGGATTATCAGTCAGCTATCGATACACGAGCGATATTAAATTAAACTACCGCAAAGGAACTATCGGTGCACCTGACCCGAATGTAATTGGCCCAAAAGACATGCTGCGAGGTTTTAACTATGGTGTCGTCTTGAAATTTGGTAAATTCTGATTGTCAAAAACTCCTGACTAATAACCTTAATAATAATTCAGGGTTGTAACTATGAAACATAGACTACAACCCTTTATTTTTTGTTTATCAATCAGTTGCCTCTCCCTTATTCAACAGCTTATCTTCCCATTTCTTTGCAAAATCACTTAAGAATGGTACAGAAATACCCACTATAAATCGCCAGCGATTCCATCGAATATCAGTCTGTGCCTCATCACTGTATAGCGATACGTCATCAATTGTGGGGAATCCTAAAGGTCTGTCAACTGTGTATTTTGCAGTTGCCAATGAAGTACCAAAGGTTAAATCAATGCGTTTAAGTTTCAACACTACTCCTCCACCAAAGTGATTAATATTAGCATCAAAGGTTGAAGCATACGTGCGCGATTTAAATGGCCCATCAATATTATTTGAGCCGACAGCTGCCGAAAAATCAGTTGAATAACTGACGTAACCATACACTTCATCGCTGAATACAAAATTGTATCCAATACCAAAATTGATCACAGATTTCAATTCATCAACCAATGATGCCTGATAAGTTATACCTGTACTTTGTCCGATAAATGGTTTATTCTGCATCAATGTATATTCATTAACAGCACTGAAATACTCAGTACTTACATGGATCGATCCCCGTTTAAATTTGTAACCTGCTCCTACAGCAATAGAAAAAGGTGTTTTAAAAACCATATCCAGCCCGTTTTGATTATCTCGTTCATAAATACCTTCCTGATCATTAATGCCGGTATATACTTGATCATAATTAAACGAACCATCTCCTGATAATGATAGTGTTGGTGTTGTTAAGGTTAATCCCCAAGAAAAACGAGGGTAGCTCCATGATGCTCCAAGTTTCCATAACAATCCCATATGGGAGAAACTATAGCCATTGTTTTTATTGTATACCTCAACATCCTCTGCTTCAGTATAAGCCTGAAGTAATAATTGATCAACCGCATTTTGTTTTCTTATGGTCAGAAAGTTTGAAATACCAATGCTGAATTTAGAATCCGGTGCATATGACCAGCTAAGTCCAAACCACTCTTCATTAAAATTCTTCTCCAATACCATATCACCACTAAAATATTCATCGCCCGGAACAGAAGGCAGAACATTGCCAAAAGTGCTGCTACTCTCTTTTATACTCATATCCAGATTTCGTCTGCCAAGAAAAGAATAGGCAAACGTATGCTTATCCCATCCTTTAACACGATAAGTACCGGCTAATAAACTGGGCGCTCCACCAAATGACGATTGAGTTTTTGGTGAGGTTCGTCCTTCATCAGAGTTGGTATCAAAGGAATAAGAACTCAGCTGATAAACCTTACCACTTATTAAAAAAGCATTTTCCTCTAAAACGCTTAAACGAGCCGGATTATAATATACTGCCCCAAGGTCCTCTACACTACCAAAAACTGAGTTGCTAAGCAGCATTGATCGCGTACCATATTGCTCGGTCCAATAATGCGCATCCTGGGCATTAGACATTATTATTACAAACAGCAAAAGAAAAGTAAAAGTCAATTTCATTGGATTAGGTTTTATTATTTCTCAAACAAATTATGCAATAATTATCAAAAATCACATCCATAAATAAATTATCTTAACTTCAGATTCCTGCTGAAATAACTTTTACTGATCGTGATTCAATTGGGATGAATTGTTAAAAATGACAAAACAACATTATTTGAGTTGCGAATCGTCACCTTTTTTTACTTTTGTCATCTCATTCGAAATAGCAATATGTCAAAACAGGCACAAAATGTAAAAGAGCTGGAATTTGAACGCATCCCCAAATTGCTTTGGAAATATTTCCTTCCGGCTTTTGCAGGTGTCATCATTAATTCATTATACAATATTGTTGATCGCATATTTATTGGTCACGGTGTTGGAGCGTTAGCCTTATCAGGCTTAAGTGCTGTTTTCCCTATTATGGTGATTATGATGGCATTTGGTATGCTGATTGGTATGGGTGCCGGAGTTCGCGTTTCGCTTAATCTGGGAAAAAAGGATTTTGATAGAGCCGAAAAGGTTTTAGGTAATGCTTTTATCCTGATGGTGATAGTTGCCCTTTTGATTATGGGCATTGGCTTTGCTATTAAGGCACCTCTGTTAGGCTTCTTTGGCGTTAATGCAGAAACTTTTGATTACGCCAATGAATATCTGGATATCATTCTGTTTGGATCGGTGTTTAACATTGTTGGCTATTCGTTGAATAACCTGATTCGCTCAGAAGGAAGTGCTAATGTGGCCATGATATCCATGTTGATCAGTGCCGGATTAAACCTTATCCTCGATCCTATTTTTATTTTTGCTTTAGATATGGGCGTGGCTGGTGCAGCCTATGCCACTATTTTATCACAATTTGCCTTAATGATCTGGGTCATTGTCCATTTCAGAAGTAAACGTTCTGTGATAAGGCTGAAAATGCGCAACTTTCCGCTCAAGAAAGATATTGTATGGTATATCCTGTCTATTGGATTTGCACCCTTCAGCATGCAGTTGGCATCCAGTCTTGTATTTGGAACCTTTAATGTGCAACTGGTTAAGTATGGTGGTGATATAGCCGTTGGAGCGATGGGAGTTATAATGAGTGTTGCTATGCTACTGGTCATGACCATTATTGCGATTAATATGGCCGCCCAACCTATTATTGGCTTTAATTATGGGGCAAAAATATACAGCCGGGTAAAGCACACTTTAGTTATCAGCCTGATATTTGCCACCCTCATCTCCATTTTGGGATTTGCTTTAAGTGAGTTATTTCCCCGAACTATTATAAAGGCTTTTAACAACGATAGTCCGGAATTACTTGACATTGGTACACGGGGTCTGCGTCTGTTTCTGTTGGCACTTCCCCTGGTCGGTTTTCAAATCATTACCGGTAACTATTTTCAATCTACGGGTAAGGCCGGTCTGTCAGCATTAATCTCTTTATTAAGGCAGGTAATTGTTCTGGTTCCGATATTACTTATTTTACCAAAATACATTGGACTAGACGGAGTATGGCTCGCCGGTCCTATTGCCGATACTGTTTCAGCAATTATTACTTCTGTCTTTTTAATTATCGAATTCCAACGCTTAAACCGGGCCATCGCTTTCCAGAATAAAGAAGGCTGACAACCCTTAAGTTATCAGCCTTGAAATATATTAATTTGGTTCAGATGCCTAGTTCATCTGTCTGGGTATAATTTGGAATATAAACTTTTATCTTACGGCTCGCGTCTTATATCCTATGTCTATACCTAATTATTAAGCTTTTCAATATTTTTCTGAATCTTTTTAATGGCCGATTCAATTGATTTTTCAGGTTCAATAACATTATAAGCTCCCCAGAAATCTGCATCAGCAAACCCCAATTCAGTATCGCTCATTACTATGTTGGTTTTCATACGTTCGGGGCCTTTAAAGGTCTTTTCTGTTGTTTTTTCCCAATCGGTAACCGCCATTTCTATACCAGTGTGGTAATTGGAATTAAACAAGCGTCTTTTCCAATTTACTTTAAAGGTGATTTCTCCACGGGAATATCCATAAATCCATTTCCCGTCTTTTTCGCGATAAGTTACCAGGTATGTGGCTTTGGTTGGATAAACATCGGCACCGGCTGGTTTACGTTTGATAAATAACTCACCAACAGCTTTCTTATCTTCCGTATTCACATTGTACGAAGCACTAACGATGGCCATGGTTTCCGAATCGATATAAAGGCTTCCATAGAATAATGGCTCTGGCACCCATGATTTCTGTTTAAAATTCAGTACATAAATAATTCGATCGTCCTGACGAGTGATATTTCCAATTTCAAAATCGTACTGATCCAGTAAATCATATCGTAAAATCATGTAAGGACTCTTCATTATATCCAGCATTAATGTCGAATATGGTCCTCCCTGTAATTTGAATAACAAAGTATCCAATTTACTGTAATCAACACTCTTACGTCCTTTCAATAATTTTACCGCATCGTTTCTTTGATTGTTATAGCCCTGTTTATATACCTCAACTACTGCTTCTGATAATGACGCGTAGGCACGACGCTTACGAATCGTTTCACGATAAAAGGCTGTCATCATATTCTCATCCTGTGAATAGTTATCCTTTCGATGGTTTAAAACAGCTTCAATCAACAAATTAGGATCTTTTGGAAATACTGTAATGGCATCCAACGAAACGGATAAAACATCCAGTTTAATTTTATTCTTATCCTCTTTTAAAGTGGCAATAGGTAAGTTTTTTTGCTCATAGCCAATGTATGAGAATGTTAATCGCTTATTCAGCATTTCGTTGGGAACTTTTAATGCAAAGTATCCTTCTGAATTAGTTACTGTAGCAATATTCGTTCCTTCGATGGTGATATTGGCAAATACCAGATCATCTCCACTTTTTGCATCAACAACTTTCCCTTTGAATTCTTTATAAGTTCCTTCTTCAAATACTCTTTTCTCTTTTTTAATGGCATCATTTGCAATAAGAGTAGTTGAGAGCATACCAATCATAAAAATCAAAAAGAAACGTGTTCTGAGTCCGAATTGTTGTTTTAATGTTTTCATGTTATTTAGGTTTAACTGTTTGTAATCGCATTGTCAATAGAAGGACATCTGTTGCGTAATTTTACCCTTATCGAAAAAGGAAGTTTTTTTAATTTTAGTCATAACCGGCTTAGCGGGTGATTCGCTTAGCCGGTAAAACTGTTGATCTACCCTCGCGTTACGGATAGTATCTTTACTTGCATTTCCACTATTAAAGATACGATCCATATACTTCACGAGATATCCTCCTTTTCTATCTTGCTGCTTTTTAAATCACTACCACTTCATGCCATTTTATTTTCTTTTCCTTATTTTGGCACTTTGTTAAATAACACACATAACACAATTAAACCATGAAGAATTTGTCTACTTGCTTATTATCATTCGTTCTGATGATAGCGACAACAATGAACACTTTTGCTCAAAAAGAACGCTCTGAAATTGAGGATAAATACAAATGGAATTTCACAGACTTATATGAGAGCGATAAGGCCTGGTCGACCGCAAAGGATCAATTGGTAAAAGAAATGGACCAGATTTCTGATTTCAAAGGAAAATTGGGTAGTTCTGCTGCTGATCTGTTGAACTACCTTGAATTCTCCAATGATTTAATGAAAGAAGGATATCGCTTGTATATCTATGCTTCCTTAAAATCTGATGCTGACTTACGTGACTCGGAAAATATGGCACGTGTGAAAGAAATACGCCAGGTATTTATCGAATATGGACAGAAAGCATCATTCGTCACACCTGAATTGGCAGCAATTCCTGAAGCAACCATAAATCAATTTATTGCTGAAGAGCCCAAATTGGAGATTTACAAGATGGGCTTAATGGATGTGTACCGGATGAAAATGCACACCTTGTCTGAAGTGGAAGAAGCAGTAATGGCTAAAACCGGTATGATTACAGGAACAGCTAACTCCACCTTTAGTGTATTCAGTAATGCAGAGATGCCACGTGCCAAGGCCATGATTGATGGCGAAGAAAAGGAACTGACACCGGCTAACTTTAGTTTAGCTCGTTCATCAGCTGATCGCAAGTTACGCCAGGATGCAACAAAAGCCTATTGGGATAATTATTTAAAATATGAAGGTACTTTTGGTGAAATGCTGAATGGACAGGTTAAAGTGGATGTTTTTCGTGCCAAGGCCCGCAATTACAATTCAGCTTTGGAAGCCTCTTTAAAACCTAATAATATTCCTGTAGAAGTATATCATTCACTGGTGAAAAACGTGAATAATAACCTGGGAACTTTTCACCGTTACCTGAAACTGAAAAAGCGTATGCTGGGTGTTGATGAGTTAATGTATTCTGATATTTATGCACCAACTGTTAAAGGTGTTGAATTGAAGTACAGCTATGAAGAAGCTCAGGATTTAATTCTTAAATCATTAAAACCTCTGGGTAAGGAATATATTGAAGTGGTCAATAAAGCCTTTAACAGTCGCTGGATTGATGTATACCCCAATGTTGGTAAACGCAGTGGCGCCTACTCCAATGGTGCTGCTTACGATGTACACCCTTATATCCTGATGAATTACACCGGGCAGTATAACGAAGTGAGCACATTGACCCATGAGCTTGGACATACTATGCACAGTTATTACTCCAACAAAACACAACCTTTTGCTACGGCCGACTATGCCACTTTTGTCGCCGAAGTTGCTTCCACCTTTAATGAAGTACTATTAAACGACATGATGCAAAAGAAATTGAAGGATGATGATCTTCGTCTGTCCTTGTTAATGAGCATGCTTGATGGTTTCAAAGGTACTTTGTTCCGCCAGACTCAATTTGCAGAGATTGAACTGGCCATTCACGAAGCTGCTGAAAAAGGTACACCGCTAACAGGCAAGGCATTAACCCAAATGTACGGAGATATCACCCGCAAGTATTACGGACACGATAAAGGTGTTTGTACTGTTGAAGATAACATTGCGATTGAGTGGGCCGCTATCCCTCATTTCTACATGAACTTCTACGTGTACCAGTACAGTACTTCATTCGTGGCCTCACAAGCTTTAGCTGCTAAGGTATTGGAAGGTGATAAAGAAGCAACTAAGCGCTTTATTGAATTTCTGTCATCAGGTGGTTCGGATTACCCAATTGAATTATTGAAAAAAGCCGGTGTAGACATGACTTCATCGGAGCCTTTTGATAAAACCATTGCCTCCATGAACAGCATTATGGATGAGATTGAGGCGATATTGGATAAGAAAAAGTAGTATTAGTCAGTAGCTTCAAGCCAGAAGAACGAAGCATTATATTTTAAACCTGTCAGGGATTCAAAATCCTGACAGGTTTTCTTTTTAGTTTTTTCTTTTACATGCGATAAATATGCCTTATAACAAGTGCAGTAGCTACTATACAGCTAGCCTACCTTCTGATAATAAAAAATTGTGCTTAACCATTATAAAACCAATAACTATCGGTTAGCAAATCGATAACTATCCATTTTAAAACCGATAAGCATCGGTTGGCGATTCGATAACTATCCATTTACAGATCGATAAGCATTGGTTTTGTTGGACAGTAAAAACTGGAATAGATTTAGTAATAAAAATAAATCCTGACGCATATTGCATCAGGATTTATTTCTTATCGTGTTAGTTAAAAACTAACTTTTAGCTAGAACGAATTCAAAAACTTCGTTCAGCAAAGACTTTTATTACAATTCATTTCAAAGACTATCGAATCATAGCAAGATAGTTTACTACAAAACTAAAGCACAATCTAAATTGTACTTCTTAATAATGCTCCTAAAGCAAAGAATCCAACAAAAAGGATCAATAAGTATATAATGCTAAAAACTTTTAGCCTACGAACTTTTGCTATTGACAAACCTTTGTTACGATTCAACACCTTGTTGTATCTCTTTTTATAATTAAAGTAAACTAATGAAATTAATACAGAAGCAAGCGAGAAATACTTGAAATACTCTTCGTATGGAATAAACTTATTTGGCAACATCACATACTCTATTAAAGATAGTAGAATATACAGATTAGTAACGCCAATCAATGTTACCGTAATAATCGCAAAATACTGAGGGTATTCTTTTTCTTTAAAAACATTAATACAAAAGAAATATGCTTTCGTAAAAATATATGAATATAAGTCTTTCATTTTATTTATTTAAACCATTTTGTATCATCCCTTCCATACCACTTACTTGGACCATAACTCTTGCCAAGATTCCAACCGATACTCCAAGAGGTACCAATAAGTGGAATTGCTCCAATGCCATTTGAGGCTTGTTCAATAATCATCTCAGTTGTTCCTATTTGACTGCTTCGCCACTGGGCATCAACATCATATATACTATAAGCAGTAAAAACATATCCTCCATATTTACTAACGATTTTAAGTGCCTTTGGCACTTTTAATGGTGTTTCTTCAATACCATTCAATGCACTTTGACGAAGAAATTCATTATTAATAATATGATATCCTTTTTTAGCTAACTCATTAGTAGCAAAAAATGTAACACTACCGATAAAATTATTCGATAAACCATCATCTGAACTGCTCGTCGCCCAAGGACCAGGAATTCCATTTCTTGTAGGCATTGCCATATACGCATGACTTGATCTTGCGCTTACAGGCCTTACCGATCTACTAGAGTTTCCTTTAGCAGTTCGAAATCCATTATTTAATATATGCTTTGCCCTTAAATTTTGGTTGAGAATATCAAAATTTATAGAGGATGTATGAGGAATAAACTCAACATTTTCGATGGTAGGAGCTAATATCATATCTTGACCAAGACCAACTGTAAAATCAGTAAGTAAACTCATATCCAAAAAGTGATAATTGATATCAAAACTAGCTTGTTTAGGCATATCATAATAACTCACAACAAAAGGAGTATTTGCAGCTGCATCAAACCAGTTTTGATCAAAGTTAATAGCATTGGCTGTTGTATTTAAAAACCACCAACCTGCAGCAATAGCCAGGTATTGAAACACTTCACCACTTGGGTCTGTATAGATCATTGGGTTATTCATACAGTAGGTATATCGGTTATAACCCATTGCTACATCTGGTGATTGGATATGTGGATCAGGACTTAAAAAGCGTGATACCAAAGGATCGTAAACCCGTCCATTCATATTTATTAAATCAAACCCATCTAAATGCTCGTGCATTGTATAGCCCCTTGAGGTATATTGATATTTACCTTCCATATCTAAGGCTTCTTCCCATTTGTCAGGATTACGTCGATTACCCCAGGGATCATAAGCAAAGCGTTCAACCACCTCAAAGTCACCTGAGCTATTTTCCTTTGTGAGAGCTGATAAAGATCCTAAATAGTCGGTATGTGTGTAATACAAACCTGATTTAGTAGTTTCTTTTTGATCATCAATATACATGGCTGTTAATCCATTACCACCACTAATGTAATAGACTTTCCTGGTTTTTCCATCGTTAAACACTTCCTCTTCATAACCGTCAAAGTAATATCGTTTAAATAATGAATTATCGTTAGCATCCAAGAATTCGGTAATACGTCTTTGGTTATCTACTCCATAAGTTATTTCCAGCTTCTGAAGTTGTTGATTGTCCATATTTTTCTGCGTTACCGTTTCCACTTTATTAAATGGTGTATAGGTAATGCTCTGTTTCTGCAGCTTATTTGGTTCGCCATAATATCCTGCTAAGGCATGTGGTCCGGCATCTCCGCCATATTCAAATTCTGTAAGTTCTGTACCTCCCAGGAACTGCTCATCACCCTTATGATGTATATTACCATTACTATAATAATCCATTGAACCGCCACCAATTTCTTTGGTATAATTATCACTGCTATTATAAATATTCCAGGCTGTCATTTGGTGATTATCATCATCATAGTCGAAGAATTCCTTATTATACACCTTATTATCAAAGCGATATTCTAAATGACCATTGTCTGTAAAGTTGTATGTATTCCAAAATAGGTTGCTGCCATTATAAGTCGTTTTAATTGATTGTGGTAATCCTTGTGTATCAAACCCCAGATTTGTCTCGATCAGCTTGCCTGGCTTTACGTTCTGGGTATAACTCGTAATTTGTCCAAAAGCATTGACATCTCCCAGTTGCCATACCTTAGTTGAGCTATTAACTCCCGGAGCCTGAACCAAAACAGAATTCAATACACCATAGCCATTATAATCGTATTCAACTTTAAAACCGGTATGATATGTTTCAGATATAATACGCGTATCCTTTTCATCATAACCATACCCTTCAAGCTCACTTTTAGCATTATTATTAAT
>NZ_CEXQWX010000057.1:0-34457 GCF_982718395.1 Carboxylicivirga sp. | reverse complement strand
TTGAACATGGGTATGCATATAGATTTACAATACAAAGGAATTGGTTTATATGCGCTTGGTGTTTTTCAGGATGGATTTGATGTAATGACCGATAATCGCTACTTCTGGAATTTTGGAGAGCGGAAATATTCGGTTATGGCTGCTGAAAGCAATTATCCACTAACCACCACCAACGGAACCAACAATTTTGTAGCTTCTGATTATTGGATGAAAAGTGCCGGGTATTTTAGGCTTAAGAACGTTGAGTTAAGTTATTCATTACCTGACAAATTGTTACCTGCACTTTACATGAAAAAAGCAAAAGTATTTGTGAGAGGAACCAATTTATTCGCTATCAGCAAATTTGATGATCTGGATCCGGAAAATATTGATGCCGGTATTAATGATTTCCCATTGATGAGGGCTATTACTGGTGGTGTTTCTGTAACCTTTTAATATTGAAAGATGAAGATGAAAAAATGTATTAATAACAGTTGGTTCTTTATTATTCTGGTCTTGTCGCTAAGTGCTTGCAACGATTATTTTGAACCAGAATTAGATGAGAACAAAACAGAAGAACAAATCTGGAGTCATCCGGATTATGCTCAAGGTATATTAATGGCTGCCTATAAAGCTATGCCAGAGATGTATAACACATATGGAAGTGATTTTCTTGATTGTGCTACAGATAATGCAACTTCAAATGTTTATGGCACATCAATGGAAAAGCTTCGTTTTGGTGCTTGGTCGGCCAATAGTAATCCTATTGATGAATGGAATGCCGCCTTTAATCAGATTCGAAACATTAATTTATTTCTGGAAAACGGCTTAGAATTGACTTATGTGGATCATAATGCAGAGATTGACAGCTTACGTAAGGTTAGACTTAAGGGTGAGGCTTACTTCTTAAGGGCTTGGTACCAATGGTTACTTTTGCAAAATCATGCCGGTCCTGATGCGAATGGTAATATTTTGGGCTATCCAATATTAACAAAGGTTTACACTCAGGATGAAG
The DNA here is from genome assembly GCF_982718395.1 of Carboxylicivirga sp. Lineage (NCBI taxonomy): Bacteria > Pseudomonadati > Bacteroidota > Bacteroidia > Marinilabiliales > Marinilabiliaceae > Carboxylicivirga > Carboxylicivirga sp. The sequence continues at coordinate 33,463 of NZ_CEXQWX010000057.1, read as the reverse complement.
AATTGAAGTTAGCACGCAATACTTACGAAGAATGTTTGCAACAACTGAATGATGATTGCGATACCGCAGCTGTTTATTTACCAGCCGAGTATGAAAAGGGTACAGATGTACCGGAAGAAATAAATGACAATCATATTGGTCGTGCTACCAAGTTAGCTGCCCTTGCTTTAAAATCAAGAGCGACTCTTTATGCAGCAAGTCCTTTATTTACGACAAATGATATTCAGAAATGGGAACGGGCTGCGATTTCGTCAAAGGCGATTATAGATGAAATTGGAACTCTTCCTTCATTTTCCGTAGATGATTATAATGAGCAAAATAGTGCTGAATTAATCATGCGAAAATATGATCAGGGAAAAGCTCTGGAGAATGCAAATTTCCCTACAGTATTATTTGGTCGGGGAAGAACCAATCCAAGCCAAAATCTTGTGGATGCATTTCCAATGGCCAATGGTTACCCTATAACTGACGAAATGAACAGTGGTTATGATGAAGCATTGCCATATGAGGGACGTGATCCGCGTTTTTACAACACAATTCTTTACCATGGGGCTACCTTAAAGGATACTGTTATCGACTTATCAACAACAGGTGCTAATTCGGTTTTAGCCAGTCCGGAACGTGTAACAAGAACTGGGTACCTTTTACGTAAGTGGATGAGTGAAGATGTAAATCTTGAAGTAAGTAACCCGAAAACAGATATTCATTATTTTGCCTTGTTCCGCAAAGTTGAAATGTACTTGAACTATGCCGAAGCAGCTAATGAAGCTTGGGGACCTGATGGAGACGGCGGACTGGGAATGACAGCCCGAGAGGCAATAAACGCAGTGCGTAGCCGATCAGGCATCAATTCAACAGCTTATGTTGATGAGGTAGCTACACAAGGATTAGCCGCTTTCCGCGAGTTGGTGCAAAATGAGCGTCGAATCGAGCTTTGTTTTGAAAATCATCGCTTTTTTGACTTACGAAGATGGAACAGTTCATTGGAGCAACTTAATACCACCATCAAAGGAGTTCAAATTGATCGGGTTGTTACAGATATTGACACAACATTCCAAATGACTCCAATTGATGTTGAAACATATAGCTATCAGGATCATATGCTGTACGGACCTATTCCTTTTAGTGAAGTATTAAAGTCATCTGAAATAGTACAAAATAAAGGTTGGTAAACGATATGCTTCGGGTCATTGGGCCCGAAGACTTAAATTCAAGAAGATGAAACAGTTTATAATACTACTTTCGACAGTTCTGTTCACACTGACAAGCTGCGAAAAATACGAGGATTACTTATATGATTATGAGTATAGCGCTACTTATTTTGCCATGCAAAAACCGGTTCGGACGCTTGTTCAGTCGGATGATATGCGCTTAAAGGTTGGTGTTGCCCGTGCCGGAGTGCGCGAGAATACGCGCGAAGAGGTTGTGAATTTTGAGATTGATGAGTCCTTACTAGCAGAAACAACCTTTACTTTACTGCCTGAGAATTATTACACTTTAAGCGACAATTCAAAAATGGTGATTCCAGCAGGGGAGTTCTTAGGTTTAGTGGATGTAGATATTAACGAAGAAGCTTTTATGGCTGATCCGTTGGCTCATAATAAAACCTATGCTTTACCTCTCCAAATTACTGAAACAACGGCAGATTCCACATTACGCAACACTGAAGATCCAATGGCTGGTAAAGATTACACCATATTGGTGATTAAATATATTAGTAATATGCATGGTTACTATTACCATAAAGGCAACGAATATATCTATGATACTGAAGGTAATGCTATTGATACTATTAAATATAGCGATGAAGAGTTAGTACGTAATGAGGTGTGGGATGTGTTAACAGCTGGTAAAGACAGTGTTGTAACCAATGGCATTGGTGGTAATACAGGTGGAAGCTACAAAATGGCCTTGGTACGAACGGGTACAGATTTATCTGTTCAAGGACTTGCTGGAACGGCCGTAGAAACAATTCAGGATAACGGTAGTAGTTTTAATCTGAATGAGCAATTATTTACCCTTGATTACGAATATACTGATGGAGATGGGAATCGTCATCATATACAGGAAGAACTTATTTTCCGTAACGATGGTATTTTATTAGAGGAATGGTAATATAGTCTGCTTTATTAATACACAATCACAGCCCTGCCCGTTTTATGGCGGGGCTATTTTTTATCAAGAGTGATTAATTCTTTGACTTTTGGGGAGGAAATAAAATATGTTTGTACAGCAAACTCAATCAGATACTTTGAGATTATTCAGAATAGCCCTGAAAAAAGGAAAATCAAGTCTTACAACCTGACCTCGAATTATGAGAAGAAGAAGTATCCTTTTTCTTCTCATAATCAATTATTGAACCTCGCTTATCGGTTTCAATATTGCAACAATTAGTAAATAGAGTTTTTAACTTGTTGCGACCACGCTGAACTTTTGATCGGACAGTTACATAATTCATGTTCAGCTTTTCGGCGATCTCCTTTTGAGGAACATTATTAATTTCAGATAAAAGCAGAATCCGCTTGTAGTCCTCTGGCAATTGATTAATAAAACTTAGCATGCATGTGCTAAGCTCTTCCACGGCCGAACTATCCTTCTCTAATTCATCAACATACAGGTTTTCGTTTTCCTCGGTGATGATTTTCTTTTTGCGGTAATAATCGGTAATGGTATTGCGAGTGATGGTGTACATCCAGCTTTTCAGGTTATTTACTTTGCCCAAGTCAGAGCCTGATAGCTTTAAAAAGACATCCTGCGTGACATCCTCCGCATCTGAGGTGTTGGTTATGCGTTTTCTGATGTAGCCATAAAGCTCCTGATATAATTGCTCGATCCGTACTTCCATTATGCAAATTTATGAAATCAACAGACAGATAAGTTAATTTTCTCATCAATGTTATTTTTTGATGCATCATTTTGGTTTTTATTCGTCTTGTTAAACGGATCACAAAAACAATTAAAGTCTCAACTAAACTAAAACAGTATTGTTGATGCAATGTATGATACATAGAAAAAGAGTTAATTAAACATGCAAAAAGATTTAAGCAAGGGACCTGTTCTTTCAACAATTATAAAACTGGCTATTCCTATTATAGGCTCATCATTTATGCAGTTTGCCTATAATTTTACTGATATGCTTTGGGTAGGCAAATTGGGATCAGATGCGGTTGCTGCAGTTGGTAGTTCTGGTTTCTTTCTGCATTTGGGTTGGGCCTTATCGGCTATTATCCTGGTGGGAAGTAATATTTCAGTATCGCAGGCCATTGGTCGTAAAGATGATTCGGCAGCACAAAAGTTAGCTTTTAACGCCTTTGTTGGTGTGATGCTGTTAACATTATTATATGTATTAATGATTCAATTCCAACATCAACAACTTATAGGATTTTTCAAGTTGAATAATATCAATACCGAAAGCATGGCTCATCAATACTTAAGGTGGTCTTCGGTTGGTTTGTTCTTTATCTTCACTACCCGTTTGTTCGCAGGTGTAAGTAATGCACGGGGCGACTCAAAAAAGCCATTTCAGATTACCCTTGTAGGTGTAGTGTTGAATATTTTGCTTGATCCTTTATTTATTTTTGGTTTAAAACTGGGAGTCACAGGTGCGGCTGTGGCTACGTTGATATCGCAATTTATCGCTTCATTTGTTTTTTGGAAGCAACGATCATCTTTGTTTTTAGGAGCAAGAAAGTCATGGGACTTTTCGCTAAGGTTGGTGGCTCAACTGGCAAAAATAGGTTTTCCACCTTCTTTGCAGTATATGATTTTTTCAGTTATAGCTATTATAATGGCTCGTATTGTGGCTGGTTTTGGAAGTGATGCCATAGCGGCTCAAAAAATTGGTTTGCAGCTTGAGGCCATGACCTTTATGACGGTTGGGGGATTAAATGGTGCTATTATTTCATTCACTGGTCAGAATTTTGGAGCTAACATTTTTGATCGTATCCATAAAGGTTACCAATCTGGTATTAGCGTGGCAATTCTTTTTGGTGCTGTCATGACGGTTGTATTTCTGCTATTTTCGGAAGAGATGGTTCGTTGGTTTGTTAATTATGCTGAAACTGTTGAGATCGGATCAGCTTATTTACGGATCGTTGGACTGTCACAAGTATTTATGTGCATTGAAATGACAGGCTCGGGGGTGATCAACGGAATTGGAAAAACGCGCTATCCGGCCAGTATAAATATCATCATGACAGTGGTTAGGGTACCTTTGGCTCTTTGGTTGTCTCAACCACATTTATTAGGGGTAAATGGCATTTGGTATGCCATATTGATAAGCACTGTTTTCAGAGGTTCGTTAGTTACCACTGCTTACTTTTATATTCGAACAAAATGGCTCAAAAAGATATAGATATGATTCATCAAGCAATTAATATAGATTCAATTATTTCAGAACACAAAAACCAACGTCTATTTGAAGGCGGTTTTGGTTTTGAGAAGGAAAATGTACGAGTAGATTTACAAGGCCGGCTGGCTCAAACACCTCATCCCAAAGTATTTGGTAATAAAACGGACCATCCTTATATAACAACCGATTTTTCTGAGAGTCAGATTGAGATGATCACACCTGTGCGGGATAGTATTGATGAAGCACTTGGATTTTTGGAGACGCTTCATGATGAGGTAAGCTTAAACTTATCTAATGAGTTGCTTTGGCCTCAAAGCGCACCACCAATACTGCCCGATGCAGAGGAAGATATCCCTATCGCACGTTTTGACGAAAAAGGAGCCGAAATGGAGCAATATAGACAATATCTGGCACAGGAGTATGGTCGTAAGAAACAGCTGTTGTCTGGAGTCCACTTTAATGTATCATTCAATGATCAGATACTTTTACAAATGTATCAAGCAAGTGGATCTACCTTCATTAGTTACGAACAGTTTCACGAGCAAGTGTATTTTAAGACCTTACGTAACTTTAAACGTTACAGGTGGTTCCTGATTGCTTTACTCGGTAATAGCCCTGTAGTACACAGTAGTTATATCAAAGAGTGTGTTAATCTATTACCTAAACTCAAAGATGATACTTTTCATTTATCTCATGCCGGATCAATGCGTAACAGCATGTGTGGATACCGTAATAAGGAAAATTTGTGTTTAAATTATAATTCTTTGTCCGATTATCATCAGAGTATTGATGATGCAATCAGAAAAGGACTAATATCGCAAGCGAAAGAAAACTATGCTTCCATCCGTGTCAAGACAAGGGATGGAGATAAGGATATATCACATCTGGAGGTTCGTTTACTTGATTTAAATCCCTTTGTTAAGACAGGAGTGGATATTCATCATGCCCGCATTATACATCAGTTTTTGGTGTATTGCTTGTTTAAACAAGAACCCGATATTCTGGATCATAAGGCGCAAGAACGGGCCTATGTTAATCATGAATGGGCTGCTTCTTTTATAATGGATGAGCAGGTGAGCATTATAACGGATGATGGACAACAGCAGCCTCTCCAAGGTGCACTTCGAGATATTTTAAGTGAAATGATTGAATTAACCGGATACTTTCTTGATCAGAAATATAGTGAGAGCTTTGAGCACCTGCAGTATTTAGTCAATAATCCGGACAAACGACCAGCAGTAAGGTTTCTAAAAGAGTTGGAACGCGATAATTTTATTCAATGGAATTTGGATAAGGCTAATAAATATCTTGAGTATAGTCAACAAAAGACTTATCATTTCTTTGGCTTGGAAGATATGGAGCTGTCAACTCAATTATTGCTTCGTGAAGCAATGTTACGTGGAGTCTCGTTTGAGATTATGGATAGGAGTGAGAATTTTGTTCGTTTGTCCACTCCAATTAAGACAGAATATGTGATGCAGGCCACCCGAACATCCCTTGATAATTATGCCAGTGTGTTATTAATGGAAAACAAGGTGATGACTAAAAAGGTACTGCAGGCATCCGGTTTAAATAGTCCGGTGGGACAGGAGTACTATGCTCCTGATGTTGCTTTAAATCAGTTCAATGAATATAAAGGGCAGGCGATTGTTATCAAGCCCAAGTCTACCAATTTTGGATTAGGGATCAGTATTATAAAGGAGAATACTGATAAGTCAATGTATGATCAAGCAGTCAGGATGGCTTTTCAACATGATAATACAATACTGATTGAACAATTTATAAGCGGTAAAGAGTATCGTATGTTCATTATAAACGATGAGCTGGTCGGGATTCTGCACCGTGTACCGGCTAATGTGATAGGGGATGGTAAGTCAACCATTGCCCAATTGATTGAGAAGAAGAATCAAAACCCATTGCGCGGTAAGGGCTATAAAACACCTTTAGAAAAGATTGCCATGGGAGAAGCTGAATCTATGTTTTTACAAACGCAAGGTCTTAATTTTGATTCACTACCGAACAAAAATCAACAGGTGTTTTTGCGTGAGAACTCGAATATAAGTACAGGGGGCGATAGTATTGACTTTACCGATGAGGTTCATGAATCGTATAAACAATTGGCTATTGAGGCAGCTAAAGCTTTAAATGTGAAAGTGACCGGCCTGGATATGATGATTGACGATATCCATATACCAGCCACTAAAGACAATTATTCGATAATTGAGATGAACTTTAATCCGGCCATTCATATTCACTGTCATCCTTTTATAGGGAAAAACAGGCGATTGAATGCTAAGATGCTGGATGCTCTGGGGTTTTAAAGCTTTAATGCTTATTGGAATAAAACTTATAACTAAGCAGCTTGTAATATAATTTAGTTACCAGGAAATCAGGAGCATGTAGACCATCAATTGGGGCAAATTCCACAATGTCAAAACCAACAACATTTTTTCGTTCAAATACTTTTTTAAGATAACGAATGGTAGTATCCCAACTCAATCCACCTGGCTCTGGAGTACCAGTTGATGGCATTATAGATGGATCCAGCGCATCCAGATCAATGGTCAGGTACACATCATCGGTCATTAAGTTGATACTTTGATCCATCCAACTTTCTGTCCCATATATTTCTTCGGCGAGGAAACACTTTTCTTTATTCAGGAAAGGTTTTTCAATAACATCCATACTTCGCACACCAACCTGAATCAAATTAGTGGTTTGCGAAGCCTGATGCAGGGCACAGGCATGATTGTATTCGCTTCCGAGGTATGAGGGGCGTAAATCAGAATGGGCATCCAGCTGCAGCACTGTCAGGTTTTTAAATTTCTGACGATAAGCTTCAATCACACCAATACTAACAGAGTGTTCACCTCCAAAGAAGGTCAAAAACTTATTGAGTTCCAGAAGTTCCTGTGTTTTTTTCAGAACTGTTTCATAAACCTGTTCCGGACTTCTGTTTTCATTAATCGGTGGTAGGATATGAATGCCCTTTTTGTATACTTCAGAGTCAGTCTCGATATCATAAAACTCCAGGTTAGGTGTTGTATTCATGAATATATCAAAGCCTTTATCAGCGCCTTTGCCCCATGTGGATGTGCCATCATAAGGAATGGATTGAAGTAGAATTGCTGCTTCATTTAGTTCAACGATCTTATCATCTATATCACCAAATATTCTATTCTTCATCTTCGAGATAACCTAAAATATCCAACATCTCACGAACCGATTGTTCCTCACGATATACAGTGTCTACAATATTTCCAGTATCATCCCGATCAATAATGACATGTTTAGGAGCTGGAATCAGGCAATGCTTAATACCACCGTATCCGCTCACTGAGTCCTGATAAGCACCTGTATGGAAAAAACCCAGGTACAACGGCTCTTTGTCTGTATCGCTGTATCGTGGTAATAACACTTCCTGATTAAAATCCTCGGAGTTATAGTAATCAGAATGGTCACAACTTATTCCACCAATATTGACTCGTCCGTACTCATTGTCCCATTTATTTACCGGAAGCAGAATAAATTTTTCCTGTATGGACCAGGCATCAGGAATCGTATTCATTAAGCTATTATTGATGATGTACCAGTTTTCGGTGTCATTTTGTTGTTTTTGCTCCAACACTTCAAAAATGATAGCACCTGCTTCTCCAACAGTATATTTTCCAAACTCAGTGTAAATATCCGGTTCCATCACATTTTCTTTCGTACAAGCCGCTTTGATGTTTGAAATGATTTCGTGAATCATATACTCGTAATTGTACTCAAAACCAAGATGATTACGAATTGGGAAACCGCCGCCCAGGTTGAACGATTCCAGTTCCGTACTTTCTTTCTTCAACTCAACATATAATTTCAAAGCCTTTTGAAATTCCCCCCAATAGTAAGGTGTATCCTTTATCCCAGAATCAACAAAAAAGTGCAGCATCTTCAGCTCTACTTTATCATTGTTCTTGATTTTATCTCTGAAAAAGTTGAGGATTTTCTTATTCTGGATTCCCAGTCGTGAAGTATAATAAGCCGATTGGGCCTCTTCGTTAACGGCCATACGAATACCGATCTTGAGCTTTTGCTTCGACTTTAATTTTAAGAGGCGGTCGTACTCATTGATACTATCGAGAACAATAATGGAATTGGAAAAGCCCTCTTCTTGAAGCTTGATGATTTTTTTTAAGTATTCGTCTGTCTTATAACCATTGTGTATGGTAATAATGTCTTTATTGATTTTGCCTTTCTTATGAAGGTAGCGTATCAGATCAATATCAAATGATGAAGAGGTCTCAATACTAACCTTGTGTTTTAAGGCTTCATTGATTACATGATTAAAGTGATTACACTTGGTGCAATAGCAAAAGTGATATTTGCCCTTATAGGCATTATTTTTAATGGCACGATTAAATAAATTACGTGCTTTTTTTATTTGATCACCAATTTTTGGAAGGTATATAAATCGAAATGGTGTGCCATATTTCCCAATCAAATATTTTAAGGATACACCATGAAATGTGAGGTATTCATTTTTGAGATCAAACCCCTCTTGAGGAAAGTAAAAGCTTTGCTCAATCAAATCAAAATAAGTGTTCTTCATCAACTTTAATCCCGGTGGTATTCTACATTATCTTTATCGAGGCAAATTTATTCAAAAATGTGTTAAAAATCTGCATTGATATTTCAAATGTTTAAGAGTAATTAATGATTGAATCCTGTTAACAATTTGAATTATGCAAAACTGTTTTCAATTTATTTAAATGGAGGTCTGTACCAAAATTCTGTTACCTAAATAATAAAGAAAAAGTTCTGATCGTAAAATAATTACAATCAAAACTTTTTCCAAAGTAATCCCGATTGTATACTTCCTTTAAGTAGGAACTAAGTTTTTAATTAAGCTTATATTGATTCAATAATTTATTCAAAAGCTCAGATACCTGGTTGAGTTGTTCTGCTGTTGTATTCACTTCCTCAGAAGCCGCTGCATTTTCCTGTCCAATAGAGTTGAGTTCCTGTATGGCACTGTTTATTTGACTGGCACCTATACTCATTTCTTCACTGGCAGATGCTACCTCTTTAATTGAATTTAATGAATCAGTATTTTTGCCAACTAATTGCTCAATTTCTGATGTTAAGCTATCAATATTCTGAACACCTACCTGACTATTTTCTATAATTTGTCCACCTGTTTCTTTCGATTGCTCGGCCAGGTTGCGAACTTCTTTTGCAACTACCGAAAATCCTCTGCCGAACTCCCCGGATTTTACACTTTCAATTGAAGCATTAATGGCCAGAATATTAGTTTTCTCAGCAATTTCTTTGATACTTTTTAATTGCGTGTCCATTTGGTGAATCATCTCACTGACCTTTTGTGCTTGTTTGTGACTAATGGTCAGTAATTGGCTTGAGTCTTCGCTCAATTGACTTGAAGAGTGTGCATTAGCAGCATTGGCTTTGATGTTGGCGGTCATCTCTTCAATTGAAGCAGAGATCTCCTCCAGATTACTGGCCTGAACAGAAGCGCCTCTGGTTAAAGCTTGTGAACTCGAAATTAACTGCTTACTGGATTCGTTCAGTAATGCCGAATTATTATGAATCTCTTTAACCAGATTTCTTGAGTTTTCAATAAGCTTTTCAATGGAATTGGCAATAATACCTATTTCCATTTTTTTGCTAAGTAATGAATCATCAACTTTTATGCTTAAATCATTATTTGACATCTGGTTGATGTATTCAGTCAGCTTAACAATTGGTTTTTGCACTTGTTGCGATAGTAAATAATACGAAGCCAGAATACATACTATAGCAATGGGAACAGCCCATGTTAATTGCATTAAACCATTTACACCAACAGCCAGTCCAAAGCAAGCTACCATTGCAATTACGGCCAGAAAGACTGAACCTATCAGAAGAACAAAGGTTTTTCTGAAAAACCAATAAACGAAAAGCCAACAGACAACAGCAGCCAGACTGATTAAAATTGTTCCATAAAAAAGTAAATTCATAGTTCCCTATATTAGTTGTTAGTTATTCATAATTAAGTTGATAGGGCCGTCCCGTATGCTACAAGGTACTGTGGATGAATGGTCATTTGGGGCTTAATCAGCTCAAAACCTCTTTCTTTGAACACTTTTTGTAAAGACTTGTGCCTGGCTACTCCACCTGTCAAGAATACCTCACAGCCATTTTGTAATGATTCAGGGAGTAATTTAATGGCTTGTGCGGCAATGTATTGGTAGAGTCCCCATACGATTGACTTACGTCGTTCATCATCCGCCTGAACCAGTGCTGAAACAACATTAGTGATAGCAAAAATACCACAGGTGGTATTAATCATTTCACCTTCTGAAGCTTCGTAGGCCAATTTATCAAGTGTGTCAAAGTCATATTCTGGATGGCTTTGGCGCCATCTGTCAAGAATTTGTGAAAGAACCATTCCAGTTCCTGCTCCGCAACTTTTATTGGTGTTAATCCACGGATTAGAATCCATATCGTTAAAATGGAGGATTTTAACATCTTGGGTGCCAATGTCAATAACAAGTAATTGATCTTTATAACTAAACAAGTTCCTGCACGAAGCGATAAGTGCATTTAACTCAGTTGTTTGTAAATCAACTTTTCCTTTTAGGCATTGATTGTCGCTACCAACGCCTGAAATGGCCATTTTGTAGGGATCAGGCATTGAAATAGTAGACTTTATATTATCCAATAACCCCGGATAATCAATTCCAGAAGTTATAACACCTTGTTTTGCTATGCCACCTTTCTGATCAATCAGTACAAACTTACTGAAGCCACTTCCAAAATCTACTCCTAAACGATAATCGCTTGTGGTGGGTTTTCTGAACATTAATGGAGCGGCAAAAGATTTCTTTAATCGACGATCTGTTAAACTATCAATAAAAGTGTTTAATCTAAAGGTTGTTGGCCCTTTAGGCATTCCTAATATGCAGTCACCGCCAAGCGATACAACCTTTATTCCATTGTTATCGGCTGCATTTTCAAGTTCATGGAGACGCGGGGCAAGTAGTTGACAGTGTTCCTGCGAGATAATTATCATGCCTTTACCATGCATTGCTTTAACTTCTTTCAGGAAAGTATCACTTTTTTCTTTGATTTGACCACCTCTCATTGGTGTACTAATCAGTGTTTCAGCAAGAATATCGAATAATTCGTCAATACTAAGTTGGTGGAGGGAGTCTTCGTGTGGCAGGTTTATATTACCCATGTAGTTAACTCCTTCGAAGCTTGTATACATATCGGCTTCCTTTAATTGCCTCCATATATCGGTTCTTCCATAGGGAATAAGTCCAAACATTCCAACAGGCGTACCTTTTGTTAATTCATCATTAGGAGTGTTATTGATATAATTATCTATTTCATCATAAAGCTTTTCGCAAATTCCAAAGGCTCGGTCATCCCCCCACATTGGCAAGAATTGCATGTGCCAGTGTAATGGCTCAAGCCCTAAATTAAATGGGCCTTGTTGTTTTCTAAGTTCCCATATTTTCAGACAACTGTTTTTAGCTTTTACGGAATTGTACATGACTCTCCTGAAATTGCAAAGCGCTTCTTCATGATTCAAAGAAATACTTGTCGCCATATCTAAGAACAATTCTTTTAAGTGCTTTGACAAACTTCTTACACTTAAATCTTCGTCGTATGAAGGGATATCAATATGAAAATGTGGTGAGTCAAAATTATTTTTGAAATCCTCGAAAGCTAATCCAATTCCCTCACAATAAGCAGTTGAGCTTAAAAGAATATCTGGCTTAGGTACAAGGTTTTCCATCATGGCACCTTTCACCGAATTGATAAAACTGCAGCGCGGCGAGGTAAGACTCCCTTTGTTTGTTAATGCTAAAATTTTTGAATGTGAGGCCAGTAAGCTACTGAACATTTCCAGGTTTAGGGGGATGCAGTCAAGCGCCCACGCCAGTTCAGATGGCACAAGTAAAGAAGTCGCCATCACCTTTGTGTCAGGTTTGAACGCTTCTCTTAATAATGTGGTGCGCCGCGTAATAAGACTTTTCGTAGCCTGAAACTTAAGAGGAGAAACCATACTTAAGGTATCTCCACTCTGGTTAGAGTCTTTGTAAAATGATCGAAATGCTTTATACGCATCATTTCGTAATTCAGCTTTTGTTACCAAATCTTGTTCTTTCTTCATCGTTAAGTTATCAATTGCTCATAACCCGATAATCGATCCCCATGATTATTGTAGGTTACAAAATGTTACTAATTGTAATCCCGATGTAGAATGATTCGAATATACATAAAATGAATAGATATGTAGTCATTAGATTTATGCATTCAAGAATTATTTTGCGTTGAAACGCTTTTTTATATCTAATCTGAATAAGGATTTGTAAAGGAATATTTATTAAATGTTTTGAAATTAGTGTTTTGTGCGTGTTTTTGTTTGAGAATGTAATAATTGAAGTATAACTAATCAGTTTTAGTTAGTATGCAGTGTCTAAGAATAGTGATAGTATCATTGGACAAAAAGCATGTTTGTTTGTTATCAATACCGTTATATTATACTAACCCGGATTATACAATTGAATTATGTAGTGATCGAAAATTGTTACCCATTAATGCTGAAAGTGGTTTGTCAGGTTATTCTTGTTGGAGAAAAACAATCTGTATGATATAGTCAATTATAAGTTCCTCGATAAAATTAAAATTATACGAATGTATATTTTGCTGATCACATTTAATCAAATGTATTGAAATTCAGAAATAAATAGTCACGATTGATTAAGATTTAATGGCAAAAACTATCTCTAAATAATTGAAAAGCTTTAAATTCGGGAAGCTTAAACAATCTGTACAAAATCTAAATCATGAAAAAATTCCGATTAATCATTCCTTTATTACTGGTTTCAATCTTGTCAAATGCAAAAGACTATCAACTTAAGAGTCCTGATGGACAATTGGTAGTTGATGTGAGTGTTTCAAATGAAATTCAGTTTAGTGTTTTTTATAAAGACCAGGAAATAATATCAAATAGCCAAATTGGTTTGCAATTACAAGGTATGTCTTTTGTTGGAAAAGAATTTCGTGTCAAAAAACATAAATTATATGAATCAAATAAGGTTATTAAACCAATTGTTGCAAATAAAGACGCTACCATAACAGATAATTACAAGGAATTAAGGATTGAATTCAGAGACCATCCATCAGTTACATTCAGAGCTTATAATGACGGAGTAGCTTATCGTTTTAGTAGTTCTTATAAGAAGAACATTACAGTCTCAAACGAATTATTAAACCTGCAATTTAAAGGTGAAACAGAAAGTTATTTTCCCTCTGAAAGATCGATGGTGTCTCATTATGAGCGAATGTATGAGGAAGTTACACTGAGTGATCTTTTAGACTCTGATCTTTGTTCATTACCTGTCCTTATGAAAACTGATGGAGTTAATGTGTTGTTTACAGAAACCGATGTAAGTGATTATCCGCATATGTTCTTACTTGGAACAAATAGTAATGTGCTTAAAGCAAAACATCCTGGTTTTGTTACGGATGCTAAACCGGCAGAAAGGGGATCTGATCGTAGTCAAATTATTACCAGCGCCGACTATATTGCTCAAACAAAAGGCAAACGTGATTTTCCATGGAGAGTTATGATTATCTCCGATGATGATAAAGATTTGGTTGAAAGTAATCTGGCGTATCAGCTGGCAGCTCCGAACAAGATTGACGATTATTCATGGATTAAACCAGGAAAAGTAGCTTGGGATTGGTATAATGCCAATAATATTTATGGGGTTGATTTTAAAGCTGGTATCAATACCGATACCTATAAATATTATATTGACTTTGCGTCTAAATACGGATTGGAATACATTATACTTGACGAGGGCTGGAGTAAATCAACTACAGAGATAGATGCAAGTCAGAGTGATATTGTGATATAGCAGAATTGGTTGCTTATGGAAAGGAAAGAAATGTAGGACTTATTTTGTGGGTACTTTGGGGACCCTTGGATAAGAATCTGGATAGCATATTAGAGTTGTACAATAAATGGGGAGTAAAGGGTATAAAAGTTGATTTTATGCAACGAGCCGATCAATACATGGTTAACTATTACGAACGTGTGGCTCAGGTAGCAGCCAAATATCATCTCCTGGTTGATTACCATGGTTCATTTAAACCATCTGGTTTAAGACGCAAATACCCAAATGTGCTCAGTTATGAAGGTTTGAAAGGTAACGAAAATCATAAATGGAGCCAGCTGATTACACCAGAGCATAATGTTACTCTTCCATTTATAAGAATGGTTGCCGGTCCAATGGATTATACACCAGGTTCGATGATCAATTGTCATTTGAAAAACCATAAAATATCATTCGAACGACCTGAAAGTATTGGAACAAGATGCCATCAGGTGGCCATGTATGTTGTATTTGAAAGTCCGTTGCAAATGCTATGTGAATCACCAAGTACGTATTACAGAGAAGATGAAACAACAAAGTTTATTGCGCAGATTCCTACAGTGTGGGATGAAACACTGGTGCTTGATGCAAAAGTGGCTGATTATATTTTAATAGTACGACGTAAAGGTGATACCTGGTATGTTGGAGCTATGAGCGATGATACACCACGTGAACTAAATCTAAATCTTTCTTTTCTCAATGACGGAAAATATGAAATGCAGCTGATGACCGATGGGCCGAATGCAGATCGTTTTGCACAAGATTACCAGTTAAAGACAGTTGAGGTGGATCAAACATTTAGTAAAAAGCTTTCAATGGCCTCCGGAGGTGGGTTTACAGCTATAATTAGACCTAAGAATTGATTTTGGTTTTACTTGTGAGTTTCTCGCCTGCGTGAGGCAGGCATCTGACATAAATGAAAGTTAAAATTTAAGCAGATGAAAAGAAGAAAATTTATAAAAAGAAGTTTACAATGTGGTTTGGCTTTATCAATTCCATTAAATGTATATGGCTTTAATAAAGGTAAATCTGAAAAAGTAAGCTTTGGTCTATCATCAGATATTCACATCGATATGATGCCGGATTCTAAAGAAAGAATCAAAACATACTTGGCACATATGAAACGAGAGAAGGTTGACTTCCTGATCGATCTTGGAGATTTTTGTCATCCAACACCAAATAATATTCCGTTTATAGATTACTGGCAATCCTTTGGTATAAAAACATACTATGCGCTTGGTAATCATGATATGGATAAAGGAACGAAGGAGGACTTTATGGCGTTTGTTGGAATGAAAAAGAGATACTATTCATTTGATCGGGCTGGTGTGCATTTTGTCGTGCTTGATCCGAATAATTTATATATAGACGGCGAATATATCCCATATAGTAATGCTAATTTTTATAAGCCGTCAGAACAGCGCGCATATATTGATCCTCAACAAATGGAATGGTTGAAAGAGGATCTCCAAAAGACCAATAATCCTTGTTTGATTTTTTCTCACCAAAGCTTTGAAAACCCAAAAGCATGTAAAAATCAGAATGTGGTTCGTGAAATCTTTGAAGAGTGTAACCGGAAGGCAGGATATAATAAAATAGTAGCTTGTTTCAGTGGTCATGACCATACAGATTTGATGAAGGAAATAAACGGAATCTATTATCTGCAAATAAACAGCATGTCCTACCAATGGTTAGGCGCAAAATATCAAAGTGAAGCACGGTACTCAAAAGAACTTCACAAGCAGTTTCCTCACCTGAAAAATATAATTCCGTATAAAGATCCGCTTTATGCCAAGGTAACTATTGGAGAAGGAGAATTAGTGCTTGAAGGCGTCCAGAGTAGTTTTGTACCACCAACACCAGCGGATTTAGGAATTAAAGACGGAGTTTATGGAGATTTACCATTAGTGCCTCTTATTTCAGACAGAAAGATTGAATTTCCTAATTAACAAACATATCATGTATTCAAACCTGCTATAATATTACGGTCTGAATAGAATACTAAATCTAAACTTATGAAACGAACAAGTTAATTTGATTATCCTAATAGACACATAGGAGGATGATCAGATTTATTTGAGAGTTCCATATGGTCTTTGAAAATAAATTTAATCATATGAAAAAACAACTTACTTTATTAATCTCGTTAATTTTAGGTGTATGTGTATATGGACAAAAAGCATACTATCTTGATTTTGACACTCAGAATAATGAAGCGGTACCAATAACGAATAGTAATGAAGCAGTTTATGTGACTGAATTGCAACAGTCTCAATTTGTTGAGGGGCTTATGGGCAAAGCACTTGATTTATCAGAAAATGCCGTATTGAGAAAGCCCTTTATTCCTGATTCAACAGAGTTACCTAGCTATGGAAAGGGGCATAGTCTAAGTGCAATGGTTTGGGTAAAAACAGTGGAGGGAAGTAGGCAGGGTATGCCTATAATTGGGAATCTTAAACAAGGTAATACAAAGCAACCAGGTTGGAGTATTTTTACGCAGGATAACGGAGCCTGGGGCGTTCATTTGTCAGATGGTAAAAACAATTTTACTTATAAGCCAAATGTTCCTCGACAAGCTATCAATGATGGAGAATGGCATCAGCTGGCTTTTAGTTTTAATCGGGAAAAAGATGAAGTGTGGTTTTACTTTGATGGAGAGAATGTGGCCATTTATAATGTCCCGGGATTAGGAGACCTGAATAATCAAAATAGAACTGTGATTGGAGGTTCGGATGAGTATTGGGAGTATGGATCGTTTGGGCAATGGACAGCATTTAATGGCTACATTGATGAGGTTCAGCTTAAAAATGAGTTTGTTGGTTCCGAATTGATTAAGGAAGATTATGGTCGTTTTAAATCAATTCATTCCTTTCCAGAGATAATTTCACCATTAAGGGTTATGGTTTGGAATATTTGGCATGGTGGTAGACGCTATGGCAAGCATGTTGGTGTTGAAAGAGTGATTGAAACCATCAAGCAAGCTCAACCTGATATTGTAGGTTTAATTGAAACATACGGATCTGGCGAAATTATTGCTGACTCATTGGGTTACTATTTCTATCTGATCAGTTCTAACTTGAGCATCATGAGTAAGTTCCCGATTAAAGAAACAATAAAAGTTTTTCGTCCTTTTAACTCAGGTGGTGCCATCATTGACCTTGGGAATAATAAACAAATAGCTGTTGTTGACACTTGGTTGCATTATTTACCCGATTACGGTAAAAATGTTGTGGAAGGTAAGATGACGGCCAGAGAACTTATCAAAGCAGAAGATGAAACAAGGCATTCTGAAGTTAAAGCCATGATCAAACAGTTAGATGCTCAGATAAATCGAACGGACAAAGTTCCCATGATAATGTTTGGTGATTTTAATGTTGGCTCACATCTGGATTGGACCGAAACAACCCAGGCAATTCATAATGGATACGAGATAGAATGGTCGGTAAGTAGAGCCATGGAAAAAGCTGGTTTTAAAGATAGTTATCGTGAGTTGCATATTAATCCACTGTTAGATCCTGGTTTTACATGGACGCCAAGAGCTGCTACGTCATCGACGAAATCTGGCCTTCGCGATCGCATCGATTACATATATTATAAAGGAAATATTAAGCCAATTGAGTCTAAGGTAATAGATTATCATCCAATAATGTTTCCTTCAGACCATGCTGCAGTAATAAGTGTATTTAGTTTCGATTAAGATTTAATGTTAGAGGTAATTAGCTGATGCATACAAGCAAACATGAGTAGAAAAATAATGTTAGACAAGCCGCATGATTTTTGGGGTGAAACAATTAAAAGCTGGGTATGACATATTGTATTGAATAGCTTAGTAGACAGGTGCTATCTTGATACAGGAGTATGTTAGCTAAAATAAAAAGATAATAATTTGAGGTAACTCGTCAGCTGTATTAGGTTCAAATCTTAATTGGTATCTTAAATATAAGACCAATACGCATTTATTGTAGGCGGCTAAGTAATTTGATTTGTTAGCAGGTTTGTCAGATCTTTCCAAAACATTGAAAAAAAGCAACCCTTTTGAATATATAAAGAATAAGTTGAAGTTATACAAATTGACTAAAAGGATATATAAGAGCTTTTAGTTCGAAAAACTTACAAATGTACTTTCATATCCTTTTGAATTTAGATGTAATTTGTAAATTTGTCTAATCAGATAAATCAAAAACAATAAAATGAAACGACGGAGTAAATTTGAATTAATAAGTTGCACAAAGGTGCATGATTGATATTTACTTGTGAGTTCCATCTGAAAAATCAAAGAAAATTCAAACAGATGACTATTTTTAAATCTACACTTATACTAATTATTCTGTCAATAGGTACGATATTCTCGCAACACCTTAATGTTATTCCTCAACCACAAAATGTTAAGACGACAGAAGATGAATTTCAGATAAGTAAGAAAACAAACTTAATAGCCGATGAAACCAACCAAAGCAATGCAGATTATTTAAAGGATATCATTAGAGCTGAATTTCAGGTGGAAGTGGCTTTGAAAACCAAAGGTAAAAAAGGAATTATTCTGCAGATAGATAGCAAATTGGCTAATAAGTTGGGCGAAGAGGGTTATTTACTCGAAGTAAATGATCAAGCTATTGTGATATCGGGTAGTGATAATAAAGGAATATTCTATGGTATTCAAACATTACGTCAATTAATTAGTCAAGAAGATGGTAAGCTATTTGTTAAGGGCGTTCGTATAGAGGACAGGCCACAATTTAAATGGCGGGCATTTATGCTTGATGAATCACGTTATTTTCATGGAGAGGCTTTTGTAAAACAAATGTTAGATCAGATGGCCTTGTTAAAAATGAATGTTTTTCACTGGCATTTAACCGATGATGCCGGCTGGCGCATTGAAATCAAGAAATACCCCAAGTTGACTGAAGTGGGTGCCTATCGTAAAGATACTGAAATTGGCACATGGGGAAGCGGTAAAACCTCTGGTGAGCCTCACGGTGGATTTTATTCACAAGAACAAATAAAAGATATTGTTGCTTATGCGGCTCAACGCAATATAACTGTAGTTCCTGAGTTTGAAATGCCCGGTCATTCAAGTGCCGCTATAGCAGCGTATTCATGGCTTGGTACTGCAGCTCATGAGATTGAAGTGCCTGTTAAGTTCGGAAGGCACTACGATAATTATGATGTGACCAAACCGGAAGTTGTTCAGTTTATTAAGGACGTGTTATTGGAGATGTTTGAATTATTCCCTTCTGAAGTGATTCATATTGGAGGTGATGAGGTTGGTTATAAGGTTTGGGAAGAGTCGGAGCATGTGCAGCAATACATGAAAGACCATGGCTTGAACACTCCGGCTGACCTTCAAATTGATTTTACGAATAAGATATCGCAGTTTATAGAGCAAAATGGCCGTCGTATGATGGGCTGGAATGAAATAATGGGTAAAAATATTCATAAAGGATTTGAGGAGAAAAAGCATGATAAAGATGCTGAAACATCATTGGCTCAAAATGTGATTGTTCATTTCTGGAAAGGAGATGTGAAGCTGGCTACGGAGGCTGCACAAAAGGGGTATGGTATTGTAAATTCCTTACATTCTAATACATATTTGGATTATAACTATAAGCATATTAACCTGGAGAAAGCTTATAGCTTCAATCCGATACCCAAAGGTCTGGAAGAGAAATACTACGAGAATATTTATGGTTTGGGATGCCAGATGTGGAGTGAATGGACGCCAACCTATAAAGATATCGAGCGTCAAACGTTTCCGAGAATAGCCGCTTATGCCGAAGTGGGTTGGACCCAAAAAGAACGTAAAGATTATCAGGTTTTCAGAGATAATCTGGATCACTTGTTAAAAAAATGGCAAGACTTGGGAATTAGTTATTCTAAAGAGTTTGAGTAACATTTAAAATTTGTGGCGATGCTTGTAATACAACATATACGAATATTGCTTGCTATCTGTCTCTTACTTTTACCCGGTCATAAAAGTATATGTCAGTCAGAAAATAAGGCTCAATCCAAAGAGCAATTCAAAGTTTTATCTTATAACATCTGGAATGGATTTGACTGGGGGAAAGATCAGGTACGTAAGAAAAAGACCGTCGAATGGATAAAAGCACAAAACGCAGATGTAGTTGCATTACAAGAACTGTGTGGGTATACCAGAAATCAACTGAAACAAGATGCTATGGAATGGGGACATGCTTATGTCGAAATTCTGAAAACAGAGGGTTACCCGGTAGGAATTACATCGTCTAAACCGATTGAAATAAAGGACAAAATATTTGATAAAATGCATCATGGGGCATTGTTTTGTCGCACCTGGGACATTGATTTTATGGTAGTGCACTTATCACCATTTAGCCATGTCAAAAGAAATGAAGAAGCACGTATTATTGTACAGCGACTGAAGATGGAAAATGAAAACCAATGTTTGGTTTTAGGTGATTTCAATGCTGTTTCACCTTTTGATGCCGATTTATATAAAGACAATTCATCACTGATACCATCAATGATCGAGTCGGAAAAGCAACACAAGCACGTTCGCAATCTTTTACACGGTCAGCTGGAGTATGGAGTAATGAGCCGCTTTATTAGTTGTCCTTTAATTGATGTTGTACAAATGCACACAAAAGGTATCGATCAGCGAATTAGTTGTCCCACTCAGGTTTTTGAAAAACAACCAGGTGAAGGCAGGAGTTCCAAGTCACAAAGGATAGATTATATCTTAGCTTCTCCTGAACTAGCTGAAACATGCATAAATGCCGGTGTCGCTAATCAGGAAGATACCTATTATCTGTCAGATCATTATCCTGTTGTTGCAGTTTTTGAACTTGAATAATCTAATAAACTTATTTTTTAGATCCGAATTAATCTATAAATGGTTAATTCGGATCTTTTATTTATATGCTTGATTACTAATTAATAGTATCTGTGAATTTAGGAAGCTGTATCAAGTTCAACTACTGGGGTAATTGCTTCATCTTATTTGCTTACAGATATATTATAAGCAATTATGCTATTTTTTTATGAGATTGGTTGTATTTTCACGTCGATGAATTCAATTTAGTATATTGAATCCACACGAGAGAGAAACCATTTTAATAAAAAATTACAATGAAATCCAGTGTATTTTATACCCTTGTTATAGTCATGTATTTGGCTATCGGGTGTTCACCAGCTATTAAAAAAGAGCGCCCAAATATTGTTTTTATTATGAGCGATGATCATGCCTATCAGGCCATTAGTGCTTATGGTCATGGATTGAATAAGACTCCTAATATTGACAGAATTGCCAGTGAAGGTGCATTATTTACACATGGTTATGTCACCAATTCAATTTGTGCACCCAGTCGTGCCGTCATGCTAACCGGAAAACATAGTTTCGTTAATGGAAAAGTAGATAATGTACAAGCTTTTGATTGGGGACAGGATAATTTCGCAAAGCAATTACAGAATGCAGGTTATCAAACAGCCATGATTGGTAAAATACACATTGACGGACTTCCGCAAGGATTTGATTACTCAAATGTGTTGCCTGGTCAGGGACAATATTATAATCCTGATTTTATCGAGAATGGAGAGAAGAAACGCTACGAAGGTTATTGTACTCAAATAACAACTGATATAGCATTGGATTGGTTAAAAAATAAACGAAAGAAAGGTCAGCCATTTTTACTTTTATATCATCAAAAGGCTCCTCATCGGACATGGATGCCTGAGAAAAAGTATCTTGATTTATTCGATGACCAAACATTCACTCCTCCAGCAAACTTCTTTGATAATTACGAGAACAGACCAGTTGCGGCAGAACATGAAATGGGCATATTTGAACACATGGATTTGGCCTATGACTTAAAAATATTAGATAAAGAAGGCAAGTTGAAAACCCGCTATCGAAAAGCGGCTGAGGGAATGTATAAGCGAATGAATGATGAACAGCGTGCAGCTTGGGATGCACATTACGATCCGATTATTAAAGAGTTTATGTCTAAAGAGTGGGATGATAAGGAGCTTGCATTGTGGAAGTTTGATCGTTACATGAAGGATTATCTGGCCACCATACAGTCTGTGGATGACGGAGTTGGTGAGGTGTTAGATTATCTGGATCAGGAAGGGCTTAGCGACAATACAATTGTGGTTTACACGTCCGATCAGGGATTTTACCTTGGTGAGCACGGTTGGTTTGATAAACGTTTTATGTATGAAGAGTCGTTCAGAACACCCATCTTAATGCGATATCCAAAAGAGGTTAAGGCTGGAACTAAAGTGGACCAGTTGATTCAGAACCTTGATTTTGCTCCAACATTTCTTGATTATGCCAATATTGATATACCAGAAGATATTCAGGGAGAGTCATTTCGTAAAGTGATAAGTGGTGAAGATGAAAGCTGGAGAGATGCCATATACTATACTTACTATGAGTATCCGGGCGAACATAATGTTCAACGTCATCATGGCATCCGAACAGATCGTTATAAATTAATTCATTTTTATTACGATTCTGGTACCTGGGAGTTATACGATTTGGAAAATGATCCGTCAGAAATGAATAACCTGTACAATCATCCTGAATATACTGACGTTCAGAAACACATGCACGAGAAATTAATAGAGGTAAGAAAAAAATATGGAGATAGTGATGAATTGGATGAGCAAAACCTGATGCGTTATTTGAATAAGAAGAATTTACCAAGAAAGTAAACTTGTTCTTCGAAATCATCAAAGTCCACCAATACCAATGCTACTTAACCCAGGTTACTCAAACTCTAAAAACTAAGTATAAACCAAAATCCAGGAAATGTATAAATCCAAGTTATTACTTATGCTATTGCTGGCATTGTTTGTTTTTAATGTCAGTGCAAAGAATAAAACAAAAAGTTCAAAACCCAATGTTGTACTTATTTACCTCGATGATAGTGGATACGGAGATTATGAGCACAACGGTAATCCAACAATTAAAACACCCAATATTACCAAGTTGAAGAATAGTGGCGTTAATTTCACACAATTCTATGTAACATCACCTGCTTGCTCTGCTTCACGCTACTCATTGATAACCGGAAGGTATCCAGGCCGTTCAGGATTAGGTTCCTGGGTAATAGGACCCGATGCGAAGAAGCATATTCATGATGAGGAAATTACCATCGCTGAAGGACTTAAATCTGTAGGTTATAAAACGGGGATGTTTGGCAAGTGGCACTTGGGAACACCAAATGAAAAGAATAACTTCTCATCTGAAACCTTACCGTTAGCCCATGGTTTTGATGAGTGGATTGGCACAAATGTTTCACATGATTATAATACCTCTATGCTGTTAAAAAGCAACCCAAAGGGGAAAAAACCAATTGCTGGCTATGAAATACTTGCTAAAGACTTGCCTTCCGATACAAAAGCTTCTGAGTCTTTAACCGGAGTATGTACAAAGGCAGCAGTTGATTTCATTAAGCGAAACAAGAAAGAACCATTTTTCGCTTATATAGCTTACAACATGCCTCACCTTGGTCTTTTTGTGAGTGATAAGTTTAAAGGTAAATCCCGTAATGGCGAACTTGGAGATGTGATGGAAGAATTAGATGCTGCTGTCGGTGATATTTTAAATACATTGGAAAAGGAAGGTATACGCGATAATACCATCATTGTCTTTTCATCAGATAATGGTCCCTGGATTAAGTTTTCAACGATTAAAGACAATAAAAAATACGGCGACACAAGATTAAAGGTCGGTTATGCCACACCATTCAGAGATGGTAAAGGATCAACCTGGGAAGGTGGGCATCGTGTTCCGGGGATCATTAGCTGGCCGGCTATGATAAATGGTAATCGCAATGAACAAACACCTATCAGCATCTTGGATATTCTACCAACAATCTTTGCAGTTGCTGGTGTTGACTTGCCAAAAGATAGAACGATTGATGGACGAAATATTAGTTCATTGTTAATGCCTGAGAAATATAGCGAGCCAATGGATGATTTTACATTCTTTTATAATTATTTCGATAACAAGCCATCAGCCATCCGCAAAGATGAGTGGAAACTGCATGTTCGAATTGGTTCGCAAACAAAAAACAACTATGGTTTTGAAGCATCTCGAGAAACGCCTCTGTTATTTCAGGTGGAAGAAGATTTGGGTGAACGTATTAATGTTGCAGGCCAAAACAAGCATAGGGTTTCAGATTTATTAGTTGAGCTGGAAAATTTTGAAAAACAACTGAAAGATGAGGGATCTTTCTGGGATAAGTAACCATGAGGTAATCTAAAATATTAAAAATGAAAATTAAAACGTTGTTATTGTCTACATTGGCTGTCGTAATGCTTTTGGCTTCATGCAGTCAACAAGAAAAGGAAACTAAAAAACCAAACATCATATATATATTGGCAGATGACCTTGGTTATGGCGAATTGGGATGTTATGGACAAGAACTGATTGAAACACCTAACATTGATGCCCTTGCAAAGAATGGAATTAAATTTACGGATCATTATGCCGGTGCTCCTGTTTGTGCTCCTTCACGCTGTGTCCTTCTTACTGGAAAGCATACCGGTCATGCTTATGTGCGAGGTAATGATGAATGGAGATCCCGGGGAAAAGTATGGGATTATAAAGCAATGATTGCTGATTCAACTCTTGAAGGGCAACGACCAATGCCAGCCGATACAAAAACAGTAGCTAAGCTTTTAAAAACGGCTGGTTATAGAACCGGTATGGTTGGTAAGTGGGGATTAGGTGCACCTAATACACATAGTCTGCCTACAACTCAAGGCTTTGATTTCTTTTGCGGTTACAATTGCCAGCGTCAGGCTCATACCTATTACCCTGTTCATTTGTATAAGAACGCTAATCGTATCTACCTGGATAATGATACTGTTGCTCCTAACACAAAATTGGACAAGGATGCTGATCCGCTTAATCCCGAGAGTTATACCCAGTTTAACCTCAATGATTACACACCTGATGTGATGTTCGAAGAGATGGTCAATTTTGTAAAGGATAGCAAAGAGCAACCATTCTTCCTGTATTGGGCAACACCAATACCACATGCGCCAATTCAGGCACCGCAAAAATGGGTAGATTACTACGTGAAGAAATTTGGTGAAGAAGAACCATATTTAGGGCAAAGAGGTTATTTCCCGCATCGTTATCCTCGCGCAGGCTATGCGGCAATGGTATCGTACATGGATGAACGTGTAGGGCAATTGGTGCAGAAGTTGAAAGACATGGGTGAGTATGACAATACATTAATCATCTTTACTTCTGATAATGGACCAACCTATAATGGAGGTGTTGATTCACAGTTTTTTAATAGCGGAGGACCTTTTAAAAGTGAATATGGTTGGGGTAAAGGTTTTGTGCATGAAGGAGGGATTCGTGTTCCAATGATTGCTTCATGGCCGGGCAAAATCAGAGCTGGTTCTCAAACCAACCATGCTTCTGCCTTCTGGGATGTTTTACCTACACTTTGTGATGTCGCAGGGATAGAGGCACCGCAAGATATTGATGGTATAAGTTATCTGCCGGCTATGACAGGTGCCTCAAACCAAAAACAACATGATTATTTATACTGGGAATTCCCGGCTTATAAAGGTCAACAGGCGGTTAGAATAGGTAAGTGGAAAGGCATCCGTAAGGATATCTTTGAAGATAATATGGAAATAGAACTCTATAATCTGGAAGAAGATATACAGGAACAAAATAACATTGCTGATCAAAATCCAGAAATAGTTGAGCAGATCAAGAGCGTTATGCTTGAGGCACATACACCTGCTGAAATTGAAAAATTTCAGATGAAGCAGCTAGGAGATTAGTTCGGTTTTATAAGAATTTAAGACTAAGATCAGGTAAACCGGCGGATTTATTTCTGCCGGTTTTTGTTTTCATAAAAGCAAAGCCAATATGGATGTTGTGATGATTTCTTGATATTTTGAGACTTATTTTAAGTTTTATTAAATCAGAATTAATATTGAAACTTACGCGTTAAGCTAAAGTTTATTAGTTTTATGCCCTCATTTATTAAAATGTCAAACAAAAGCGTTTATGAAAAGCTATAAATCAGTATTTAGTGCATTGTTGTTGGTATTTGCAACAATTGTATCAGCCCAGGAAACTTATAAAACGGATAAGAGCCTTGTTTCAAATGATTACGATTATCAATCAACTGAAGCAATTTATGAAGTAAAGCAGTATGAAGATATAGCAAAGGGTAAGAAACCAAGGAGCATCATACTATTAATTGGTGATGGAATGGGAGTGACACAGTTGCATGCTGCTATGACAGCTAATGGTGGTCAATTGTATCTGGATAATTTCAAAAAAGTAGGATTCGCAAAAACGCATAGCGCTGATAAATATGTGACTGATTCAGCTGCAGGAGGAACAGCCTTAGCTGCCGGACAAAAGGTAAATAATGGTGTTGTTGGATTGGACGAAGATGGTAAAGCTATAGAGAACGTTCGGGAATTTGCTGAAATGAAAGGAAAAGCCACAGGGGTTGTTTCAACATCAGCTGTCACTCATGCAACTCCTGCTTCATTTGTAGCACATCAACCCAAACGGTCTATGTATGAAGAAATAGCTGCAGACTTCTTAAAAACAGATATAGATGTTTTTATTGGAGGAGGTTTAGATCACTTTACGAAACGTGAGGATAAGAGAAACCTTAAAGAGGAGCTTGAGCAAAAAAACTATCAGGTTGCAACAACAGTAGAAGAGCTTGAGGCTGCGAACGGCCCCAAGTTGGCTGCTTTATTAGCACCAACACATATGGAAAAAATGCCAACTCGTGGAGATATTCTGCCATTGGCAACAAAAAAGGCTATTGATGTATTAAGCAATAATAAAGATGGATTCTTTTTAATGGTGGAAGGTAGCCAGATTGATTGGGGAGGTCACCAGAATAATACAGCCTACATTGTCAGAGAGACACTTGACTTTGACAAAGCTGTTGGTGAAGCATTGGCTTTTGCTGCTCAGGATAAAAAGACTTTAGTGATTGTAACATCAGATCATGAAACAGGTGGTATGATCCTTAAAGACGGTAGTTACGATCAACAAGAAGTTAATGCCTTATATGCAACCAAAGGACACTCTGGAGTAATGGTTCCTGTATTTGCTTTTGGGCCGGGTGCAGATAATTTTACTGGCATACAGGATAATACAGATATTGCTAAGGCTATCTTTAAATTATTAGGCAAGAAGTAATTATTGATAATAGAAGCACTAAAAAAGAGCTCTTTTGAGCTCTTTTTTTGTTGTTATAAACAAGTAATTGATGATTAGATGTTAATCTTTACAGGCTCTGCTTCTGAAATAAGTTTTGGAATGGCTTGTCTTACAGCGTCTTTCTCTTTCGAGTTCAGCTTTTCATATTGCTTGCCAAATTTATTTAATGCCAATTCATTACGCAATTCATTAAAGGCTCTAACAATTTCATTCTGAACCATTAGGTACACCTGGTACTGTGTATCGTTGGCTGTTTGCAAGGAAATAATACCTTTGCTTACTTCACGCTGACCAAAAAAATCAATTGTTTTAACTTCTTTATCTGATAAATTGGGCTCATTCATAGGGTTGAGGATAAAATTTTTGGTGGCTTCCGTCAATTGATTGAGCGGTATTTCTTGTTTCTCAACCATAATCTGATTATTGGCGTTTACCAATATTTCAAATACATTACGTTCGTTTTTAGCCTTTTGATTCGGGTCAGGTTCCTCTTCCAAAGGAGGAAGTATGGTACCTAAGCCTTTATCAGATTCCATCGTTGTAGTTACAAGGAAAAAAATCAGGAGTAAAAATGCGATGTCGGCCATTGAGCCGGCATTCACCTCTTGAGTTTGTCTTCGTGCCATAGTTGCTAATTTTTATAATTAATAATGAAGACCCTGCAAATTATGGCTCGAATCGAATAGCTCTAAATTAGTAAAATATCGCTTTGATCAATATCATTTCCAGGATTTTTTTATGGAAAATATTATTTAAGAATTATAGAACCGATGCTGTGTTGCCAGAATAAATATCCTTCAACCAAAGAGGTTTGGAGATGAAAAGACACCATTTATAGATGGTACTTAATCAACTGCTTAAACTAAGATTAACCAGGAAGCATTATTGAGCTTCCTGGCTTTCTTTCTTCGATTGTTGTTTCTCAACGAATTTCTTTTTTGTTTTTACACGCTTAATTTCATTATTCAGATGAGTCATACAATCATCATTATAGGCCTCTAGTTTCGATTGCTTCAATAGAGAAAGAGCCCCGTCATAATCACGCTGATACTCATGTATCAAGGCTTGCAAATTAAGCGTTCTTGATAAATCAACACCCTTTAGCTTATTAGCGTATTCGATAAGTTTTTGGGCTTTGTTATATTCCTTAAGTATTATCAATACCATGATATAGGCCATACAAACGTTTATATCTTCCGGGTTTCCAGCCATGGCCCGCAAATAATATTCTTCGGCCTTAATGTAATTGTTCATTTGTTCCTGATGCAATTTACCCATCAGGTAATTGGCCCCCGGATGTTCGTTATTATGACTTAGGGCATAGCCAAGGTTTTCGATGGCCTCTTCCAGGCTATAAGGATATTGATCAAGCGCTTTAATATAATATTGGTCTGCTATTGTGTTCATTTTATTTGAATTTAGTTTAATCGAATAACTCCTTTTTAAGATTGTGTTTTAAGGAGCGTCGTTTCTGTTTGTAACCCTTCTCTACATGTTGAACTTTAAAATCTGTACCAGAGAATGTTTTGACAGGGTTTCCTCTTTGAATCTCGGAATGATTTTTCCATTCTGCCTGAAGTTTGTTTTTGTGTTGCTTGAGATTTTCCAGTTTGATAAGCTCATGCAAACGAGTTTTTGCCAGCTTTTTGTTCTGAAGCTGTGATCGACTCTCTGAAACAAGCACGCTTAATCCACTTGGAAGATGTCTTGCACGAATGGCTGTGCTAACCTTATTGACGTGCTGACCTCCCGGACCTCCAGAACGTATAGCCTGATAACTGATATCTTTATCATCTATAGCCAAGGATTCGCTTGAAAGGTCAATTTTATTGACTGCGACGTACCAGTTTTTGCGTTTATGATATTTTCGAAACTGGCTCTGTCCAATCCACTGAGTTGTTCCGATCCATTGTTTACACAAGTCTTTAACTCCGTTACCTTCCAATTGAAGGCTTGCTGAATAAAGCGTTCCATTTTCTATTCCTTTTTCACGGTGAAGAATCGTGAAATGAAGATTAGCTTTTTTAGCATCTTCAACAATGTATTTAAGAACCTGGGCCACTACCCAGCAGCACTCTGCCGGCCCACGTCCTGATGTTATTTGTAGTATTATTGTTTCCATTTTGTTATTGTTTATCCATTCGTACTATTTGAGGATAAAATCGCCCTTCAATATTGACCAGTTCTGCTTGCGATGCCACCACTTCATCAATGTTTTTATAGGCCATTGGTGCCTCTTCGGTGCCACCGCCAATGAGTGTGATCCCTTTTTGCTTAAGCGTCTTTTTCAACTCACTGTTGGTAATATTATCCTTTGCTTTTTTTCTGCTTAAACGTCGACCTGCACCATGTGAAGCCGAATAAAGTGCTTCAGAATTACCCTTTCCTGAAATGATATAACCAGCATCCATCATATTGGCAGGAATAATTCCCAGTTCACCTTTAGCAGCCGGAGTTGCGCCTTTACGATGAACGATCAATTCCTGATCGTTTATCTTTTCTTTCCAGGCGAAATTATGGTGGTTTTCAACATGGGCAACTGCTTTTATACCTAAAGCTTTGGATAAGCGATGATGAATCACATCATGACAAGCCTTGGCATAATCACCCGCCAGATTCATAGCAATCCAGTATTCTTGTCCGGCCTCACTGTTTAAATCCAGCCATGCCAGATGTTGCGCACCTTGAGGCAGCAAACATGCTTTCATAGCCAGCTTGGTGTAATAAGTGGCAATTACTGAACCTAATCCCCTGGAGCCTGAATGCGCTAATAATCCGACATAATTACCTGTCTTTAAATCAAATGCATTGTCCTTCTCCAAACTTACAATACCAAACTCAACAAAGTGATTGCCTGAACCAGAGCTGCCTAACTGATTTTGAGCTTTGCCCTTCAGGTTCTTCAATAGATCAATCTCATTAAACGCATTTCTTTCGAGTACTTCGTGGTCGTAGTGATGTTTCTCAATTTTTCCAATTCCAAAATGGGTATGCTCCTTTAATGCTGTTTTGATCTGGTAATTGTACCGTTTGATAAAATCAGATGGTACATCGTAAATGCTCAATGACATCCGGCAACCAATATCCAGACCAACGCCATATGGAACTACTGCATTTTGAGTTGCTAATACGCTTCCAATTGGTAATCCATATCCCACATGGGCATCCGGCATTAGTGCACCATACTTACTGATTGGGAGTTGCATGGCCGTTGACATTTGCCTGATCGTATCTGTAGTTATGTGTTTTTTTCCATAGCTCGTTAAGGGTTTTTCAATGCTTTCAAAATGATAGATCGTACCATTATTTGTTTTAATCTTTCCGC
Organism: Carboxylicivirga sp.; assembly: GCF_982718395.1. Taxonomy (NCBI): domain Bacteria; kingdom Pseudomonadati; phylum Bacteroidota; class Bacteroidia; order Marinilabiliales; family Marinilabiliaceae; genus Carboxylicivirga; species Carboxylicivirga sp. The sequence goes on along the minus strand of NZ_CEXQWX010000057.1, from coordinate 2,648 downwards.
ATAGATCTTCTGCTAATTTTGAAAGCGAAGCATGTTCCAAATAATCCTTGGGATTTAATAAAACAGCTTCAAGAATTTCCAGTTTATTTTGTTTCGACAGATGCTTTAAATCACTGTTAGCAATGTTAATAGCCAAGCTTTTAGCTCTGTCCGATTTATAGTTGATTCTTTTAAGGTCTTTACCTTTTATTTTTGACTTGCTCATAAGTCGTTGTAATTAACCAACTGCTAATGTATGAAGGATGATAACAAGCAAATCCGAAGAGGACTATCATTAGATAACTACTCAACAATGATTATCAACCTACCTTGATTATGCAATCAGTTGAAATAAATAAAGATGTTAATTGAAGAATTTGGACAATTGCCAAATTCACGATCAGATATAAGAAGTGCGACTAGTATTCAACTAATCGTTCTGATCTATTTGCAGATATGTGATCTAAGCTCCAACATAATCTAATCCCCCTTTAATTAATTGTTCAACATGGGGTGAAATGCGCTGCAAATGTAAAACGAATTAATCTTAAATTCCAAATTATTATGAAAATAATTTCAATTTAGGAGCAGACGGTAATTTTAAGCTGGTTAGCACAGCCATTTGCATTCATTATCATCTTAGGAATTAAAAGACGAGAGTGCCAGTCGTCTGGAGTCTAACAATCCATTGATTTAATTACACTCTATGTTCCTATCGAATCACACTAAAAACACGCTTGACATCATCTTTCTTTGAGAGCGTTAAGCGTACAATACTGTCTTGAGTCGCCTTTAAGTCATGAGGTACTTTTGCATCCAGTGTTAACAGGTCGCCTTTTGCGACATGGTGGACTACACCTTCTACTCCAAAATCAACGGCTCCTTCAAATATTTCAACCACGATAGCTCCCGGAGCCGTGTGTTCTTTCATTATTTGTCCCTCTTTAAGAGTAATGCGAATTTCTTTACTGAAGGGTGTTTCCAGCAATAGTTGAACGTTAGGTTTATCTTCTTTAAATACAATTGAATTTGATAATGAGGCTGTTTTCATGATATATTAGACTTTTTGCTTGTTTACCTAATACCAACCAAACAGATAAGCAATCAAATGGTTGTAAAATAAATCATATTGTGTGGTGTTTACTTTATCTGATGTACACTGTATGCGCATTGGTTACAATGCATTGCGCCGTTGGTGAAATTGATTGCGCTTCCGGGAAAATTGACTGAGCAACAGGTACAATAGATTGCGCCATGTGGAAATTCTTGTGCGCATGATTTACATTGTGCTGCGCCAGTGTTACCCTTCGTTGAGAGTAAAGTAAATAGAATGTCCTTATCCTGTCATGGGTAAAGATGACTTTTCTACAAAAATGTCAATTGGTCCGATATGCTTCAGAAGTAGAGTGAGATTGATAGTGCTCCTGTAAAAATGAATAACAATAAGTTATATCAGTACTCAATTAAACTGTTTAAGCGTAAGATAACAGTTTTCTACAAATACTTTAAATAAGCTTATCCTATGCCACTTTAAAAAGAGAAATATTTATAAATTAACGCGATTAAACTTTTTATCGTTTTAATATTAAAAACATGAGCACTATTAGTTGGAAAGCTATTGCAACTGCACTTATTTTCTTCTTAAGTTATGCAAACACAGTTAGTGGTAAACAAAAACAAACCGGCGAAAAACCAAATATTATCATCTTTTTAGTTGATGATATGGGCTTGATGGACACATCAGTACCCTTTCTTTTAGATAAAAACGGCGAGCCGAAAAAATACCCTTTAAATGATTTTTATAGAACACCTAATATGGAAGAATTGGCTGAACAAGGTATTTGTTTTACCAACTTTTATGCCCATTCAGTTTGCTCGCCAACCCGGGTTTCTCTATTGACCGGACAAAATTCAGCGCGTCATGGTGTGACCAATTGGATAAAGTCCGAAAATAACAATAAAGGAGAATTTGGTCCTGAGCAATGGAATTGGGAAGGACTTAACAAAAGCTCGGTAACCCTTCCCAGACTTTTACAGCAAAATGGTTATAAAACCATCCATGTAGGTAAAGCACATTTTGGCCCGTTTAATAGTGAAGGTGAAGAACCTTTAAATCTGGGTTTTGATGTAAATATTGCAGGTAGTTCAATCGGTCAGCCCGGAAGCTACTATGGCGAAGACGGTTATGGTCATATAAAAGGACGTAAAGATCGTGCTGTACCGGGATTGGAGAAGTATCATGGAAAAGATATCTTTTTAACGGAGGCTCTAACCATTGAAGCTAATAAGCAGATTTCAAAAGCCAGAGAACAAAACAAACCGTTTTTCTTATACATGGCACATTATGCCGTGCATACACCTTTTCAATCAGACCCGCGTTTCACGGAGCATTATAGCAACTCAGGAAAAAGTAAGAGGGCGCAAACCTACGCAACGCTTATTGAAGGCATTGACAAATCATTGGGAGATATCGTTGCGCATGTAAAACAGTTGGGGCTGGGAGAAAATACCTTGATTATTTTTATGGGCGATAATGGCTCTGATGCTCCGCTTCCAATAGATAATGGATACAGCAGTGCTTCACCTTTGAGAGGAAAAAAAGCCAACCACTGGGAAGGAGGTATGCGTGTGCCTTTCATTACTTCATGGATAACACACAATGCTAGCCA
>NZ_CEXQWX010000056.1:20979-34951 GCF_982718395.1 Carboxylicivirga sp. | reverse complement strand
AACAATGGGTTGTATAACAACTTAATCTACGATATTTTCCGACTTGAAAGAGATTTATTGGATCATGCAGAATTAGAAGAGAATGTGCTCTATCCTTTGGTTCGACACATGGAAGAGATCATTATATCAAATAGAAATAAGAAGTAATGGCCAGGATACTAATAGCTGAAAATTCTCATATAATTGCTTTGGGTTTGGCAACGCTAATAAAATCCTTTCGGGAGGTTGAAACTGTTAAAATGGTTAACAATGAAGAGGAATGTTGTAATGTTGCAAAAGATTTTGATCCTGATCTGATCCTGATCAACACTTCTTTTTTAAGACCTGTTGATATGCAGGAGCTTCTGGATAATAAACGACCGGAAACGAGCGTGATTCACGTATTTAACACTCCTTTGCCTATCGATGCACCTAATCAACAAATTTCAATTCTGGATAATAAAGCCACTTTGCAAGAGAAAATTGAAGGTGCATTGAAAAACATTCACCAGGTTAATATGATGGAGACTGAAGAATTAAGCCCCCGGGAAAAGGCTATTCTGAAGGAAGTAGCTCTGGGACTGACTAATAAAGAAATTGCCGAAAAAACGTATATTAGTACACATACTGTTATTTCGCATCGTAAAAATATTACTCGCAAGCTTGGTATTAAGACGGTTTCCGGATTAACGGTTTACGCGATCTTAAATAATATTATCCAAATGGAAGATATTTCCTAAACCATGACTAACAAGCGTATAAAGATTGGCAAAACAGAATATTTCACTGAACGGCTTATTGCCGGAATAGTGGATGTCACAATCACGCTTGGGTTGTCATTATTTCCCAGGATTGGCTGGCTATTTGGATTGATTTATTTTTTATTTAAGGATAGTTTACCTTTTATTAGCGGACAAAGTTTTGGTCGCCGATTATTTAATATCAAGGTCGTCAAAATGGCAGATGGTCAAAGCCTTGTAGGATTTCCGGATAAAGCGCTAATAAGACAGTTAATATATCTTATACCGATCTTAAATCTTGTGGAATTATACCGGTTTCTTTTTAAAGAAGAACGCTATGGTGCTCAATGGACCCAAACCAAAGTTATTAAGGTTTAGTTACCTTCATAAATTGGTAATTGAATGTAAAAGGTTGAACCCACGTTTTCAATTGTCTCAAACCAGATTTTACCACCACTGTTTTTGATAATATTCTGAACAATCGCCAATCCTAATCCCATTCCACTTGATTTAGTTGTAAAGTTTGGCATAAATATCTTGTTCTTTACTTCTTCTTTCATGCCTCGACCATTATCCGAGATCATAATGATGATATTTAAATCAACAACCTTAAGGGTTGTTTTTATTATACCTTCACGATTATTAGGTATGGCCTGAACCGCATTTTTAAGAACATTATTCAAAACACTTACCATTTGGTCAGGGTCAGCAAAAATAAATCGCTTCGAATCCTCAATCTCGGTACTAAAACGGATTTTTGGTTCTGACTTTTCGAAGAGATTAACCGTATTGAATATCTTCTCTACAATATCAACCTTGGTTCGCTTAGCCTGTGGCATTTTTGCAAAATTTGAGAACTCATTTGCAATAATGTGTAATTGATCAATTTGTTCGATCAGCGTTGCCGAAACCCGTTTAAGAAAACTATCAAAATCTTCCTGCTGATTATCCCAGGCTTTCATCAGATACTGAACACTGAGCTTCATAGGTGTTAGCGGATTCTTTATCTCATGCGCAATCTGTTTGGCCATTTCTCGCCATGCCATCTCTCTCTCTGATTTTGCTAATTTTTCGGCACTTTCTGAAATCTCATCAACCATGCGGTTATATTCCTTAACAAGATTACCAATTTCATCGTTTCCTTTATAACCGATCTTTTGGTTCATTTTATCAATTCGGATTTGTCCTAAACGGTCCTGTATCAGAAAAAGTGGGCGTGTTATACGACGCGATATAATAACAGCCACACCAATAGCGAATAATACAAATAACAAATACGCATTAATCACCGCCACTATCAATGAAGAAATCTCTGACTTCAACTCGTTATTACCAACAAAATAAGGGAGATTTAAAAATGCCAGAACTTCATGTTTATAGTTGTAAATAGGTACATAGGCAGAGGTAAAATGCAAATCACCAATGTATTCATCATGGATAAATTCAGCTTTCTGCTGATTGGCTAATTTATTATAAGCTTGCGGATTCATCATCTTTCCCGACAACCCCTGTTGATAAAGTTCAGGACGGGATGTGGCTAATAATTGCCCATTGGTATTATATAAGTTGATATCAGAATAAAAAACATTCGAAAATTTCTGCATCAGATACTGAAGATAGTCTTGCATACTATCATCTAGCCTTGCTTCGTTCACAATCTTCTGTTCCATCTCTTGTAATACAGATTTGATACGCTGAGATAGCATCTGATTATTCTTTGCTTTAAACTGATGAACTGAATAAAACACTGAACTAACACCCATTACAAGCAAAATAATTACCATCAGACTCACAAACGCGATTTGAATACGTTCCTGGATTGAGAAATGGGACGATGACTTATTTTGTGTACGTGTAATAAAGAATAAGATTGCCGTTATAATGAAGAATAATAAAGCAAATGTGGAAAACGACATTAACAGGTAAATTCGTTTTATTTCAGGTCGGCTTAATACCAAAGTTGTCTGATCATTTAACTTATAGATCAGATGCACCATATCATCATCAATAACCGTACTCTTTTCTCCTTCTTCAATTTCGGCTAAAGGATAATTGATTGGATAGCGGTATGATCCAAATTGCTTCACTAATTGCTTGTTAATGTATTTAGCAAATGAATAATGTCTGTCAACCGAATTATACATTTGTTGTTCCTGGCTTTGAAGCAGTTCAGGATACCCTAACCCGGAAAAGATCGGTGTAGAATTGATATCGCAATAAAGTGTTGTTTCCAAATCGGGATTACCCTGATGAAAAGGAATTTTTCCAAAGTAAGTGATTTGACCATTATCGTTGTCTAAAAAATAAAAATGTTCGCAAGAAGCAATATTTTGTCCTTGGGTATCTATTAAATTGTCGAAGTAATTATAACAATTTGTGGTAATATTTTCTGACTCAATGAATAATGGTGCATTTTCCCAGCAAACAACCACCTCCAGATCATAACGTTTCCAATAACCATAGAAATAGTTTTTCTTCAGATAATCACTGATCGCTTGTTCGTTATTTTTCGTATCTATTACTAATTCTATAAGTTTCTCGTCATTACTTATTTTATCATCAATCTCCGCAAGCGACATTTCTGCAATAAGGTCAGATTCTTTTGTCAACTGAAAGGATAGATTTTCAATCAGTAATTCACGGTTGTCTTCTTCTTTCTCAATGTTATAGCCGTATAATAGAAACACTACATAGAACGATGATACAAAAATTACCCATATAAAAGAACTATATGTTATTCCATCTGACCTGTTTCGATGAGCCTTGAATAAAATAGTACCAATGATTATAAAGACAATAATATTAATGAATAAAATGGGCAGATTGAATAACAGACTTATCCCACAAGAAAGAATAAATGCTATTGCACTGATAAGAATAAAAACACCAAGTTTAATATGATCCTTAATTGTTACAATGACTCTTTCATAAATAAAGATGATTGAGGTATAAAAAATACACAGAATACAAACCTTATATAACAGAATCGCATTTAGGTCTTCAATGTTGAAGAAAATAGTTGCCTGTGATGAATTAATAACAATCAGCTCAATCAATTTACTTAACAGGATAAATAACAGAAGAACCAATAAAATCCTTAAGCCAGTAAGAGTGTGGGTAACCCATCCATTTGCATCTTTTTTAAAGAACAATGGAGTTTTATAATATCGATAAAAGCAATAGGCAAATATCAGTAAGAACAGACTGCCGATAATCAGGCTGCCAAGTGATGGCAACCATTCGGAAACAGCAAATGTGATAGGTGAAAAAAGAGATAGATAATTAAATTCATCGGGAATAGCATAATTGATAAAAACAGCATATAATATCACAAAATATACAAAAACTCCACCTAGTATCCTGTTGCTCCACTCTTTACGTTTATTCATTTCCAGGACCCTGATCGATAAGAAACACAGGATCGCAAAACATAGCAGATACAGGCAAAAGACTGTTATACAAGTTGGTGAAACAACAGAATGCTCATTGTATTGCAAGGAAAACAAATAGTTGTTATTGATATCGTAAATAGCATGCTCGGTATTGTTTGCATCGAATACAATTGCTGGGTGATGAGTGAGTGTATAATCATCCGAAAATGTGTTCTTCAGGAATTTGTTCTGATATTCATACTCTTCCTTAACCAGAATGATTCCCATTAGAATACCTTCGTCAGTGACTACCTGGTGACGAAGGTACCAACCATTAGGGAGCTTAATAAAATTTCCCGAATCGATGTCTACTTTCTCAATTGGAACAGTATGAGTAGACCACGCAACAAGTGAAGAATCTTTAAACAGGTAATAAAAAATTTCATCTTTTACCAAAGAGTCCATGGTTGCCCACATCTTGTCGTCATTCCACAAATCATTGACTTGCAAGTTCTTTACTGAGTGAATTAGTGTATTTTGTTGATCTTTGATGGTCTGCTGAATCGAATAAGTATCAGCATCATGCGAGTAGTTATGATCAAAATGTTGTTCAACTGTTTTTCCTATTATAAATAAAACAACGGCTACGATTAAGCTGCTAATTAGTTTTCGTTGCTGGCGCGACATAAGATGATGTTTAATGCATTAAAGATAGAAAAAAACAGATATACAAATTTACTCGTGATGATAGGGTTCATTCTTCAAAATAGTCATCGCACGATACAATTGTTCTGCAAATATCAAACGAACCATTTGATGCGAAAAGGTCATTTTTGACAGACTGATTTTACTATTTGCCTTCGTATAAATCTCATCAGAAAATCCATATGGTCCGCCAATTACAAAAATCAGCCGCTTAAGTCCGGCTAACATCCTCTTTTCAATCATTTTTGAGAAATCAACGGATGAATACTCTTTTCCTTTTTCATCGAGTAAAACAATAAAATCACCAGCCTGAAATGATTGCAATAACAGCTGACCTTCCATAGTTTTTTGTTGACCTTGAGAAAGGTTTTTAGTCTTCTTTAAGTCAGGAATTACCTTCATCTCATAAGGTAAATAATGCTTTAATCTCTTCTCAAATTTTTCAATGCCGGTTTGCAAATATGGATCATCTGTTTTTCCTATAACAACTAAAACAACTTTCATTCGTATACCTCGTTAATCTTAAATTAAATTACAAAAATGCAGTTAAATTAAGCTAAAGCTCTATTTTTGTTGTAAAAGTAATGAGTGATTATTGAATTCAAGAGGATTGTCGGATGTATTAGTGGGAGTATGCAATAATTTTTAAAGCATTTGTACTATAAGGGCTTGATATTTGCACAAGCTTGTATGACAAACTATTTATGATGATACATTTTAGAAATACGATAACTGTTTTATTAGTTTTATTTATAGCCATTTCCGGTTTTTCTCAACAGACAGCAGCTTTACCTGATGGTCTGATTATGGCTATTAAAAAAAGCGATGCTGAAACAGTATCCAAATCTTTTAATGCTCAAGTTGAATTAATTCTTCCACAAAAAACAGCGGTATACAGCCAAAAGCAGGCTCAGATGGTTATCAAGGACTTCTTTGAACGGAATCCAGTAACAGAGTTTAAACTGATTCATCAGGGAAAAAAGGATAAATCATCATTTGCCATTGCAAATTACTACGCCTCTAACGATCGGTTTCGATTTACTTTTTTGACCAAGATAAAAAGTGGTAAGATATATATTCATCAGATTAGAATTGAGAAACAATGATTAATGAGTTAATCGATCAGTTTATCGATATTGTTATACGTGAAGATATTGGTGATGGAGATCACTCTTCACGCTCTTGTATTCCTGAATCGGCACAGGGGAAAATGTATTTGTTGGTTAAAGAGAATGGCATTTTAGCGGGTGTTGATATTGCAAAGAAGATATTTGCCAGGATTGACCAGGATATTAAACTTGATGTGTTAATTGAGGACGGTACATCAGTACAGGTGGGTGATATTGTTATGAATGTCAGCGGGCGTGTTTGGTCGTTACTACAGGCGGAACGTTTGGTGCTTAATGTGATGCAGCGTATGAGTGGAATTGCCACGCGAACAGCAGAATATGTTACCCGTTTGGAAGGTACAAATACACGTGTGCTGGATACCCGCAAAACAACCCCTGCAATGCGTTATCTGGAAAAAGAAGCAGTGCGATTGGGTGGTGGTGTTAACCACCGAATGGGGCTATATGACATGGTCATGTTAAAAGATAATCACATTGACTTTGCAGGAGGTATTGAAAAGGCAGTAAAACAGGTGAAAGAATACCTGAAGGAAAAAGGAAAAGACCTAAAAATTGAAGTGGAAGTACGTAACTGGGCTGAATTAGAAGAGGTGATTCGTGTAGGTGGAATTCATCGTATTATGCTCGATAATTTTTCGGTGGAAGAAACCCGTAAGGCGGTTGAATTTATTGACGGTCGTTATGAAACTGAATCATCAGGAGGAATCACAATTGATACCTTAAGGGACTATGCAGAATGTGGAGTTGATTATATCTCGGTTGGTGCACTAACTCACCATATTAAAAGCCTTGATTTAAGCTTAAAAGCGATGGATTAATCAAGAAACTTTAGGAAATAAAAATACCCACTCTTGTAATCTGATTATTTCAAGAGCGGGTATTTTTTTATAAATATTTCAGTTACTTGTAGTAAAGCTTCAATGTTTGAGGCTCATCCTCAACCTTAAGTTTGATGGATTTTATTTGACCAGCATCACCGGTATAATTAAAACTGTATTCATTGTTCTTTTTCAGAACAAATTCCAGAACATCATTCATATCTTGTTTCGGTCCGGCAGTTTGACCACCACCAACCTGATCGGTGCCATTGAAAACATCAACATTAACAGCTACGCGGTCATCGCCCTGGAAGGTGCAAACATCATCTTTAAACATCATTACCTTAACAGCAACATGTGTTTCCGCAATCTTCTTAGCCGCTTCTGCTTCTGCATACAGGCGAATGTATCTGTCTGAAACATTTTCAGCATGAACGTATTTAATATCAAAATCCCAAACCAACGGAAAGTGTGTATCTGCAGGTTTCCAAGAACTGGCATAAATAGCATGCCGAGGATTATCTGGTATAGCTTTTCCTGCATCAGCCAGAAACCAACTCTTATTTAAACCACTTGGGTAGTACTCAGTAAAATACCATTGCCCGTCAATCCATACTTCATTCCAATTGTGGTTACCTCGCTTATCATGCCAGTTAGGTGTTCCACCAATCCGCGACGGAATACCAACAGCCCTGAATGCATCAGTTAATAAAATGGATAAACCACTACAGGAAGCCATATTTTGCTCCATTGATTCATATGGACTTTGATCAGGTTTTTTACGCTTGGTATTGTAATCAACCAATAATTCGTCACGAATATTTTTATTGACCGAGTCTATTGCCTCATCTATTGTTTTACAGTCTTTGACATACTTTGAAAAACGTTCATAGAAATCTTTACGCCAGTTGTCGCGACGTTCGTTTAAACTTGCATAGGGTAAGATATCATTAAAAAAGATTGAATCAGGAATCGTTTTAGTCCATTCAAATTGTTCTCGAGCTATAAAAGCGTAATCTGTATTCTCCAATATAAAATCAGCACTTAAGGATTGTAAATCTCGTACCGGCATATATGAAATCAGGTAAGCAACAGCCTCTTTTTGATGTGCAGGTGCTGACTCAATAGCTTTGGTTATTTCTTTGGCATTATCACCAGCATTTGCAATGGCATTATCCAGCAATTTGTGGTATTCTTTTGGCACATGGGGATAATTGGTGCAAGCCGATAAACCGATTAATACCGCAAGAATTAATAAAGAATTTTTTAGCATGATTTACGTATTTCGTTTGAAGCAAAATTACAAAACAAGGTAAGTGCACTTGGTAAGTAATGTTCAGAAATGTGGAAATACAAAGATATTAAGCATTTGTATGGCTTAACAAGGAACAAGAAGGGATCAATTGCGACACTTTTTAGTAAAAATATTTATCTATAACTGATAAAAAACTCGCTATTGTCAGGAGCTTACTTATTGCTCAAGAGCTATAAATTAAAGATAGAAATAGATAGTGTTCACCTGTCTTCGACGAGTTACTTTTTGCTCGAGGTCAAAAACTAACGAAAAACCCCCAGCCTCAAATTCATTTGTAGGTGGTTCTAAGTAATCATCATTTTATACCGCCAATCAAAATTGACCGTCATGCTGAGCACTTGTGTCAATCAGAATCGTCAAAAGCGATTGGCTTAATCCATCTTCATTATTCACAATCCTTTTAATGATGATCTCAAGAACGACTAAACAAATTAATTAAGGGCTATTTCACAGTGACCACTCATCACAGTGTTCACCAAACTTCCTTCTGGTTTTCAACTCCTTTCCTGTCCAACGAAACAAAGTTTTGAGATATTTAAATCCATCTCCAAACCACATTCATCTTAAACATGAGCATTTTAAGATATTTTAACAACTTCCAGAATGTCTTATATAATGAGCTATTCATTATACAGTTAATGCAAAACGATAAATAGTGTTTAATTTTTTAAAGTATTTATTAAACATTATTTCTGTTTTCAAGTTTCCCTTTAGTAAACACTATAAACTTAGAGATATGAAAGGATCGATGATTAAAAGGAACGAAAATGTGAGTAAGGTCCTCTTAATAGGACTTATCGCCTTTGGAGTTATGTTTGCAGGATGTGAGAAGGATGACGTATCTCCACAACAAGACAATCAACAAGAGGTGTTTGATATTGAAACCACCCTGGAAATGATTACAGAGAACCCCGATTTTCTCAAAACGGATGGGGAAAGTGAGTTGAAAAGAAGAAAATGGCGCCGTTATCCAACTTTCAGGAACCTGGGCTATGCTTTATTTAAAACACGCTTGTTTACAACTGTGGTTCGAAACGAGCTTACTGTCTTTGCTCCTACTGATGAAGCCTTTGAAAAGCTCTTTGATCAAATTGGCGTGAAGAGTATACGGCAAGTACCAACTGATCAATTGAGAGCTATTTTATTATACCATGTGATAGCTGGCAAAGTCAAATCCAATCAACTAAGCAATGGCTTTGTTCCAACACTGAACGGAGCAGCTGTTGAAGTAAAACTCAATGGCGGTGTGATGATCAACAATGCCAATGTTCAGTATGCTAATATTCGGGCGTTAAATGGAATAATACACATTATTGACGAGGTGTTGTTGCCTCCAACACAGAATATTGTAGAAGTTGCTCAGGGTAATAGTGCTTTCTCAATTCTTGTTCAGGCGGTTATCAAAGCTGATCTTGCCGAGACATTGGCAACAGGAGGCCCGTTTACTGTATTTGCACCCACTGATGATGCATTTGTTGCACTCCTGAATGAGTTAGGACCCGACTTTAACAGTTTGGATGATATTCCGGTTGACCTGTTGACACAAGTATTGCTTTATCATGTGATTGAAGGTCGTGTCTATTCCAGTGATTTACCTGCCGGACCAGCTAATGTACCAACGCTTCAGGGAGATGCTTTTACAATTGATGTGACAGTACCATCCATTACCGATGCCAATAGCAGAGAAGCCGGGTTAGTTGGTTCACTTCTAAATATACAAGCTACTAACGGAGTGATTCATGTGATAGATCGTGTTATTCTACCTCCACTTGAGTAATAGTAGCTAACTAAAAAAAGGGGTAAACAGCTACAGCTTTACCCCTTTCCCTTATTGTAGTATATTGGTTTGTTGTGTGCTTACGCGTATTTACTTTCCCTGACAGCTTTAATATTTTCGTCAGCCAGATATTCTTCAAAATCCATTAATTTATCAACAATTCCATTTGGTGTTAACTCAATAACACGGCCACATGTTGTACGAATAAATTCATGGTCATGCGATGCCATCAGAATCTGTCCCGGGAATGATTTCATATTGTTGTTAAAGGCCTGAATAGATTCCAAATCAAGGTGGTTAGTTGGATGATCGAGTATTAACACATTGGGTTCTTCCATCATCATGCGGGCAATCATACAACGCATTTTCTCACCTCCAGATAAAACTGTTGCTTTCTTTTCAATATCATCGTTTGAAAACAACATTTTACCAAGGAAACTGCGCATATAATCCTCAGAAGTATCTTTGGCAAACTGTGCTAACCAATCATATAGCTTGACTTCCTTTTGGAAGAACTCAGTATTGTCCATTGGTAAGTAGGCACTGGTAATGGTTTGTCCCCATTCAAAAACACCTGTGTCAGCCTGTTTTTCACCATTGATAATCTCGAAAAAGGCAGTTACAGTACGGTTATCGCGTGAAATAAAGACCACTTTCTCGTCTTTCTCAATATTAAAGTTGACGTCTTTAAACATCACTTCGCCATCAATGGAATAACTCAGGTTTTCAACACGAAGAATTTGATCACCGGCCTGACGCGATGGTTGAAAGATAATACCCGGATAACGACGTGTTGAAGGTTGAATTTCAGTAACATTCAACTTATCAATCATCTTTTTACGGCTGGTTGTTTGCTTACTCTTAGCAACATTGGCGCTAAAGCGAGAGATAAACTCCTGAAGTTCTTTCTTTTTCTCTTCAGCCTTTTTATTTTGAGCAGCTAACTGACGGGCAGCCAACTGGCTTGATTCGTACCAGAAAGTATAGTTACCTGAGAACATACGGATTTTACCATAGTCGATATCCACAATATCAGTACAAACATTATCAAGGAAGTGACGGTCGTGAGACACAACAATCACTGTATTTTCGAAATTAGCAAGGTAGTTTTCCAGCCAAAGAACTGTTTCTAAGTCCAAATCATTGGTAGGCTCATCCAGCAATAGGTTATCAGGATTACCAAACAGTGCCTGAGCTAATAGTACACGTACTTTTTCCTTACCTGTCAGGTTTTTCATTTCCTGGTGGTGAAGGTTTTCCTTAATACCTAATCCGCTTAATAGCTCAGCAGCATCACTTTCGGCATTCCATCCACCCATGGCAGCAAACTCATCTTCCAGTTTGGCGGCCTTCATTCCATCTTCCTCATTGAAGTCGGGCTTCATATAAAGTGCATCCTTTTCCTGCATGAGCTCCCACATCTCTTTATGACCCATCATCACGGTATTAAGCACAGTGAATTCGTCATATGCATAGTGGTCCTGCTTTAGTACAGATAAGCGTTCGCCCGGCTCCATTTTAACACCACCACGTGTTGAATCCAGTTCTCCCGAAAGGATACGCAGAAATGTTGATTTACCGGCACCATTAGCACCAATTAACCCGTAACAATTACCCGAAGTAAACTTTAGGTTAACGTCTGAGAATAAAGGTTTTTTGCCAAATTGAATGGCTAAGTTTGAAACTGTAATCATGCTGCATCTCAATTTTCAGGGCGCAAAAGTAGAAAGTTTTTATTGAAATATGCTCTGTGTTAGTGTTAAAAATGGTTAGTTTATCAAATTTCTATCAGCAAACTTTAGGGAGCATTGGGTAATTATGAGGCGCTGATAAAAAGGATCGGATCTTTATTCCCATAATGCAAATAAAGATCCGATCCGTAGAACAAACTGATGTCAAGTCAAGTACTATATTTCGGGTATTTAATTCCCCCATCGCCTTTCAGGCACTTCCCCAAAGGGGAAGATATTTCTGCGGACTCACTTCCAATTCTCCCCTTGGGGAGATACCCGTAGGGAGAGGGGGATTTATGTTTTAACCCAAAGCTTTACTTGACACTAAATTATTATATAAGAACCCCCATTTCATGTAATCGATTAAACCTGGTAAATCCCTTCAAACAAAAACAGCCGGAATTTCTTCCGGCTGACCATTGATAGAATAACTGTCGCTATTGAAGCGATATAGTTACGCGGATCACTGAACCAACGTCTGGATAAGTGAAACTATCATTTACCATCATTACTGATTCACTTTCATCTGTTCCGGTATTTGCTCCACTTTGTCGTGGTGCCTGGTTAAGCCCGGCTCCTGGAAACTCGTTGACTTCCGTACCGGCATCCCATAGATATATCTTTGAAGTAACATCACCGGTAACTGGTGTTGCTCCACTGTAAAGCTTCAAACCATTATCGTTTGGTGCGTAGAACAGGTCGTTAGACTGTACCAACATGCTGGCCCATGACAGATATTGTCCCTCTTCTGCCGTAAACATGAACTCATAGCGTTGTCCCGGGAATAGTGGACCTGCGCCCGACTCTCCTACTGGCGTATTAAAAACACCACTGTTGGTAAATCCGGCCCCCTGAACACTGCTTAAAAGGTCTGCTGGATTTCCATCTTCGGCCAAAGCTTCAAGACCCGCATCTGCATCTAGCGATCCATCCATAAATAAAGGCATGTCGCTTGAATTATGAATTGCAAATACACCTGGTGCCAGCGGTGAAACCAAGCCGGTTTTCATCTCGGCTGCACTACCTAAAACGCCTGCATCACCTGCTTCTGCCAATTCTTTAAGTCCTTCTCCCCTATCCGCTTCATTTTCGGTGAATAACGGATCGGCTTCACTATGCACAACAAATACACCCGGTGCAATTGGCGTAAAGCTTCCGGCCAAGTTATTTATCGTCAGCTTAAACATGGAATTGCCCATGTACTCAAGCTCTGCCTGGATGGTTGACGCCAAATCAGGGTAAGTAAAGCCATCATTAACATCGCTGATCATTTTAACAGTACCGTTTTCTGCCATGCCTGTTGCTCCACCGCCGTTCAGTGGTTGGTTGGGACCTGTTCCGGGCTCTTCATTAACTTCTGTACCCGCATCCCATAGATAAAGTTGCGAAGTAATGTCGCCTTCAACAGGAGTACCATTATTAAATAGGTCAATTCCATCACCCGACGGAGCATAGAACAAGTCGTTGGATTTTACAAACATGGTTGCAAAAGACACTTTGTGACCCGGTCCGGCATAAAAACTAAACTCATAACTATGACCAGGGCCCGCACCACCCGGTTCATTGGCTCCAACCGGGGTATTAAATACACCGCTTTGTAAAAACTCTTTCGCTTCGCTTACATTCTCAATGGTAACCTTAAAGTTTTGGCTTTGTACCATCGGTTCATCATCATCATTATCGCATGCACTAAATACCATTGCGAAAACTCCAGCTAATACTATCAATTTTGTCTTCATAACTTATAAATATTAGGTTATTAAAATGTTATGAAGCAAAGTACGTTTGAAAGTATCACGAAAGTATCACAGAAGTTTATACATTCTGTAAAGACTATTAACGAAGCACGGATTACCCGGATTTCGCATTGCTTTCTGCGAATAAAATGTGTATTGAAGTTTAACCCTCAAATACAATAACTCGGTTACGGTCTATTTATTAAACCACAAATGACTCAAATTTCACAGATTTTGATTTTCCGAAGGAAAACAATTTGTGTTAATCTGTGCCATTTGTGGTTCCCATATTAATTTCTCATTGATTTTAAGTAAGAAAAAATGATGTTCTTGACATTTCGCCATCATTACCCCAACCCCCCTAAAGGGGCTTATCCGGCGCTGTTCCCTTCAGGGAAATGAAGGGTGAGCGTAGGGAGATTGCCTAACTTAACAGCATAACAGAAGGTTAGGATGAGGTGATTAAATTATGCACTATAAGCACGATTGTTACCTACTTTAACTTTCAAACACCCTCAATCCAAGTAACTGGTACAACTTGAAGTTTAAAACCAACTTATTTTGGGATTTTTGACAAATTAATGTGGCCCCAAAAATCCAGAGATTATAATAACAACACCTCACCTCGTTCCTCTCCTCAAGGAGAGGATGTGAGCAAACACCAAGGG
>NZ_CEXQWX010000056.1:0-20879 GCF_982718395.1 Carboxylicivirga sp. | reverse complement strand
CAAGTAACTGGTATAACTTGAAGTTTAAAACCAACTTATTTTGGGATTTTTGACAAATTAATTTGGCCCTAATAATCCAGAGATTATAATAGCAACACCTCACCTCGTTCCTCTCCTCAAGGAGAGGATGTGAGCAAACACCAAGGGTTGATACACTTAATTCAGGACTGATATACACCAAATTGCACTATCCCTTCTCCTGTCAGGAGAAGGTTAGGATGAGGTGTTTATGTTATAGGTTATAAGCACGATAGTTACCCACTTTAATTCTCAAACGCCCTCAACCCAAGTAACTGGTATAACTTGAAGTTTAAAACCAACTTATTTTGGGATTTTTGACATTTCGCCACCATTACCCCAAACCCGTAAAGGAGCTTATCCGGCGCGCTGTTCCCTTTAAGGAAATAAAGGGAACAGCGCAGATAGATGGCTTAACTTAATATGCTCTGAAATTTTCCACCTGATTGCGCCGATGCCCGCAAATTTTATTCGCCTTGAATAATCATTCTCAGCGTACATCCGCGAAATCTGCGGGGTATTATATTTTACTACACCGGCAATCCAAAACTAAAACGCGTACCCTGTTCAATCTTACTTTCAACGGTTATTGAGGATTTATGCAAATCAATAATCTTTTTCACAATGGCCAATCCCAATCCCGTACCTCCTTCGGCGGAGTTCGAAGTCGTCCTGTATCGATCAAAGATATACGGCAGTTCATTCTCTTTAATTCCAACACCTGAATCAGCCACCCAAACATCAACCGTCTTTTTTCGCTGTTCTATACCCAGTTCAATGGTTCCGTTCCTGTAGGTGTGTCGCATGGCATTATCAATCAGGTTTTGCAGCACCCTTTCGATCATGCCGATATCGGCGTAGATGAGCGGAAGCTTATCCGGCAGGTTGTAATTGATCTGAATGCCTTTATCTTCAGCCATTAATTTGTATTTAGCACTGATATCATAGATCAATTCCTTTAATGAGATGGGTTCAAGTTTAGGTTCGAGCTGTCCCGATTCCAGTTTCGACAATTCAAAAAGGTCATCAACCAGGCGTTTCATATTTTCGGCACTTCTGAAAATAATCGATGCATACTCCAGCTTTTGCGTATCGTCCAGTTCCTTGATCTTAAGGGATAATGTTTCGGCATAGCCCTGAATAGATGCTAAAGGTGTTCGTAAATCGTGCGACACACTGGCTGTCAGTTCCCGCTTTAATCGATCCAGTTGCTTAAGTTCTTCGATATTCTGGTTAATGGTTTCGGCCATCAGGTTAAACTGTTCGGCCAAAATGGTTAATTCACCCCTCGACTTTAATTGAATGCGTGCCGATAAATCGCCTTGTTTAAAGCTTTTTACACCATTGATAATGACATTCAGATTTCGTGTTAACAGCCATATAAGTATTAATCCCAGCACCAAGGCTCCAAGCAATGCTACGAGCACGCTCCACCCGGCATTTTTTAAGTAATAACTTCCCAGTAACTGGTCGATGGCCGAATTATAAATTTCGCTTGCCAACACCACATAGGTATATCCTATCAGTTTTCCATCTTCTTTTATCTCAGCGGCTGAGAATGCATGCTGAACCTCCGGCTTGCGGGGATTGGTTGCGGTGAAAAAGGTGTTTTCCTTATCATGAATAAAAGATTTCACTGGTTCCAAATCAATTTGTTCCACTTTAACCCGCCCCAGCGGTGCATCATAAGCCAGTATGTTACCCAAAGTATCGAGCAGGTACACCTCAATGGCCGGATTAACAACCATTACATCGTGAAAAACCTTTTTAAGCTCAACTTCATTTAATTGCCCGTTCAAAAACAGGTGGTTATGTTTTGATATACGCTCAGCAACAGGTCGACTGATGCGTTGCGATACTTCCTGGTAATGTTTACCTGAGCTTTTGACCGAGATAAATATAAAAACCAATGAAACGATAAGGAGTGAGGACAGGAATATTAAGGCCAGTTTCCAAAATAAGCTGCTGAATATCTGATTCTTCATGATGTGTTTAGTTAAGAGATTTCAAATTATCGTTGAAGTAGTAACCCACTCCCCATGAGGTTAATATAAACTCGGGTTCAGCAGGATCTTTCTCCAGCTTGCTTCTTAAGCGGTTAATGTGTGAATTGACGGTATGCTCATAGCCATCAAACTGGTAGCCCCAGACCAGGTTAAGCAGTTTTTCGCGACTAAAAATAAAGCCTGCCCTGCTGGCCAGAAGATACAAGAGGTCAAACTCCTTTGGTGTTAACTCTATTCGTTTGCCATCGAGTAACACCTTTCTGCTTTCAGGCTCAATACTCAGGTTACCCAGGTTAAGGATACTATCCGACCCGACACTTTGCTTGCTTTGGTCTTCAATGCGTCGCATAATGGCTTTAACGCGGGCAGTAAACTCACGAACACTAAATGGTTTGGTTATATAATCATCGGCACCCGTTTCAAGCCCCAATACTTTATCAATCTCATCATTCTTTGAAGTAAGGATGATCACCGGCGTTTTAATCTTCTCCATCCTTATACGCCGGCATATCTCCATGCCTTCAATATCGGGCAGCATCAAATCCAGTATGATCAGGTCATACTCATTTTCAAAAATATCGTCGAGTGCCGGAAATCCTTCCAGGTGTTGCCTGACTTCCATTCCCAAATCACGCAAATGAAGTGCCACCAGGTCAGAAATATCCCGGTTATCTTCAACTATAACTGCTTTACGTTTTGATTCCATAGCTTAGAGTTTGAACTGAGGTTAGAACAAGGAAGAGTTAGAAATGGTTTAGAAGTGTTTTTTAGTTTAGAGTTTAAGGCTTAGAAGTTTAGGGTTGGAGTTTTGGGGTTTGGGTGCGGAGTTTAGGGTTGGAGTTAGTGATTAGTGGTTAGTTGTGAGAGGTATGGGTAGAGTGCAGGGTTTAGTTTAACAACAGAGGTTGGTTTAGTTGTTACCGGCTAAGCGGATTACCCGCTAAGCCGATCTTTAAAAAGACTCAGACCTGTCAGGTTTTTAATAGTTTATCACCTCACCTCAATCCTCTCCTTCAGGAGAGGAAGTGCTTAATAATTGAGTGTTAGTGCACTTATTAAGACCTCACAAATGTCGAACATCTCTATTCCTTCTCTTTGAGGAGAAGGTCAGGATGAGGTGGTTAAGTAACAAATCGTAAGATATCTAAATTTAAATACTTGTTTTTGGACAGCCTCCTCCCACTATACACCAAATAAAAAGGGCACCATACCGATGCCCCTCTACAATCCTTTATCTGACTCATTTAATTTAGTTCTCCACTTCCACTTCTTCTTCATTGTTTTGGCGACGTTTCACCAAATCGTTGGCCTCTTCAATCACCACGGAAATTTTTGAACAAATCTCCTGGTAGGCCTCGGGATTAAGTTGCATCATTGCACGCAGGTAACTCACCAATTTGTCATTGATCAGCTTTAGTAATTCAGCTTTATGTGCTGATGCAGTCTGGGTTAATTTATCCTTGGCAAGCGCGTCCGTCCATTCCTTCTGGTCGGCAATAAACTTTGCCTCGTCGGCTTCAAGCTGCTCAATCAGCCCCGTCATACCGGGCAACAGAGCTACCCGGGGAGCCATTTCTTCCGATTTCAGCTCTCTGAAAATAGCTTTATTGGCTTCCGATTGTGCCGTGTAGTTCATTTTTGTCAGGTCAAAACCATGTCGGCCAAACACCTTATCAACCGCACTTGCTGCTTCACGTATGTTCTTATCTGGATGCAGCAGGTAAGCTTTGTTTAAATAAAGTGCCGATCGCGAAGTGTTATCGCGCTGATCGTCGCTCATCTCTAATATGGACTTGCCCATGTTCTTGTCCAACACCATTCTTAGCAAGCCGGTGCTGGAAACGATGTTGGTTTTTAACGTATCAATATTACCGTCTTTCACCGTTGCTTCTTCGAGCACACCCGATACCCTTGCACCAAGCCGTGCCGTATCGTGAATGCGAATATTGGGTTTTACTTTAGGAATTTTGATCATAAACGTATCTTTTAATTTATAGGGATAAAGGATATTAATAAGGATAATCAATCGTTTTTATTAAACGATGAAAGCTGATGTTTTAAGAATTAGCTCAATAATGTTTGATGAAAGCTTCGCCGCAGAAAAAACACCGAAACATTGTTTTATGAAAGCTTCACCGCAAAAAAAATGAACTGTCATCATTTTATGAAAGCTTCGCCGCGAAAAAAACATGCAATCATCATTTTATGGAAGCCTCACCGTAAAAAAAGCACTGAAACATTGTTTTATGAAAGCTTCGCCGCAAAAAAAGGAGGCCACCATCATTTAATGTAAAGCCAATATCGTTTTGGAGGAAACTTTTTTTGATGAGTAATTTCTGAGGAAGAAGACAAAATTGCTTTTTAAGAATTGATAGTGGTGTCATAGGTTAGATGATTAATGTTTTTAATATTCGTATCCGTTAAAATATTACTTTACAATAACAATTCAAAACTTTAATAGAATTTTTTCTGAAATAGTTTGAATGTAGATGGCTAAATTCCTTACCAGCTCTACCCTTGCATACAATAACAGCTTAATAAAAATATTTTTTCAACAACTAATATACAACACCAGTCACCAACAAAATCCCTAATTGGTAAAGCTTTACCGATTTACACCTGGATTGAAACTAAACACAATCAATCCTGATCACCATCCCAAAAGAATACTAAATTAATATATGCCAACTCCATAAATACGCTAAAAAGAAGGGCAATAATTAGATAAATACATTAGGTTATTTAACGAATAATGATAATTTTACAGGCTGAGTTGTGAGAGAGAAGAAAATGAGATGTTAGGGGTACAACAATACTATGTATTTACTGCAATATTGGCGGTAATAAACTCAACACATATTAATCAAGAATCATAATTGAAACAATGACATACCCAAATGGCTCTAAAAGAACTAATAAAAAAACAATCCATAATTATTGATGATCACAAAAGAGGGATTAGGGAAATAAAAAAATGGGATAACCCTGAAATTGATGTTCATATAGACAAGAAAACCAACTTCCCTCTTGAAGGGGTTAGACAGAGCGTAAGAATTAAAATTCCAATAAATTCGAATAGGCCAATTAAGATTGAGAATCGTAAAAAGCAAGAACTAAATGAAATTCCAACTCGCTTAAAAAAAGAAATACAAAGAGCATTAGAGGATAAAAAGAAAAGAGAACGTTTTATTGCTGATATAATTGAAGTATTACTAGACTTTGAAACAGTCTTAAGTGATGAAGAAAGAGTAAGACAAGTCATTAGTAACCTATCTAAACATTTTGAGTTACGTTGGACAAAAAATCAAATAGCTACTTATGCTAATGAATCTTTGAGAGTCTACACACAACTTCTAACTGATGTGCAAGGCAATGAATTTTATATTTCTATTGACAAGCAGAAAATAAAAATTGCAGAAAATACAGGCTATGAAAAATTGATAATAAAATAAATAGAAAATTACTTACGCCAACAGGTCGCATACTACATACGGCGTATAGCAAAGTTTGTAAGTGTGGTAACTTCGACAACTAACACCAATTCGCAGATTTGTCTTTAAAAAGAAAATGTAAAACAAAATATGCGCTTTGACTCCGTTCATTTTGGAGAGTCTGTAAAGTTAAATCACCTTACGGCATTATATAGTATGCTGTTATGGACAGGTTTAATATTAACTTAACAAATTAAATATGGGAAATAAATATAATTTTTTAGAAGTAGGTTGTGCTGATTGTACAGTTATAAAGCTGAATTCAAAAATTGTAATGGTTGATTGTCATCAAGGAGGTGATGGTGAAGAAAACATTATGGATTGGATTCCCAATAACCATATTGATGTTTTAATTATAACGCATCAACATTATGATCATTTTGATGGAATACAAACTTTAATTGATAACGCAGTAAGTGTAACAGAACTATGGGAATGTCCATACGAAAGGAGACATGGAGACAACAGCGTTGGATATAGCGAATGGCAAGACTATCAAAAATTAAAACAAAAGCTAGTTAAAAATGGGACAAAAGTTTATAAACCAACTAGGGGCACAAAAGTATATGATACGGTTGGAGGTACGAATATTCAAATTTTAAATCCACCTAAAAACATCAATAGCTATGCTACTAGAGAGTTGCACGATGCATGTTTAGTTTTTAGAGTTGGGACTAATTTATTTACTGGTGACGCATCAGATTATGCATTGCAACAGATCTTAGACTATTATGATTTAAAAACTAAACATATTTTGCATGCAAGTCATCATGGCTCTATTAATGGTGCTAACAATGAATTTATAAAAAAGGTTAATCCTAACTATACTGTAATATCTACTAAATCTGGTGTTCACTCAAATGTTCCACACTCAACTGCTCTTCAAAGATACCGTACACATACAAAGAAAAATGTTTATCGGACAGATACAAATGGAACAATTACCTTCAGCTAAATCTAAGAATGAATAATAAAAAAATAGTTTGTGTCGATTTAGATGGTACTCTAGCACATTATGAAGAGTGGAAAGGCGAACAGCACTTTGGGAATGCTATAAAAGGAGCAAAAGAAGCACTATTAAAACTGAAAAAGAATAATTGGCTTATAATTATTTATACCACAAGAGGAAATGAAAATCTTATTAAAGATTATCTAGATAAAAATGACCTTGTATTTGATTACATAAACAAAAATCCCTACCAACCCCATAATACAAATGAGGGTAAACCAATTGCTGATGTATATATCGATGATAGAGCAATCCAATTCAATGGAGATTGGTCAAATGCAATTTACGAGATTGAAAAATTCAAACCTTGGGAAAAAAGAACGTCAAAAATGAAAGAACAAACGAAGTATGGCCATGATTTCTTAATACATGATTTTGATCAAAGCTATCAACAACTAAGACATTATGATTCCTTAAATTGGGACATCACAAAATTCAGCTTTATAGAATTATTGTTAGGAATTGCAGCTGTTTGGGCTATTTATGGATTTGCAAAAGACGTTGGAAACCAACAAACCTTTGTCGCAAAAAGCTATGAATGGATTATTCCCTCAGTCTTTGGAGTTTGTTACGTTTTTTCACTTTTAGCATCATTCTTAATTTCAAGAAATAGAGTTTATTATGCAAAAGTTGCAAGGTATTTAAATGAACATCGGGGGATGGCACTTTCTTCAAAGCCTCATGGTTTTATAAATAGAAGTAGGTTTTACACCAATGATGCATTCCCTCCAGCTTTTGATACGTGGAGTACTCAGATTGTTTGTCTTTATGTAATTCAATTAGTTAGTTCCTTCATGTTTGGGGCTATGCTATATTGCTTGGGAACTTTATTTTTTGAGAAAGTATTATTTCAATATGTGGTTGGGGTAATGGGAGGAATTGCGTCGATTATAATTAATTTGTGGATTTATATTGCGTATATGAAAAAGCAAGACGAAAAACTAGGAAAAAAGACAGCCCATAACAAAAGCTATATGTAATGCAAAGTCCAGAAGATGTTTCCATCGCTGTTGTTTGTAATAAACTAAAGCCAATTTGCATCTGACGATCTGACTTAAAAACAAACGAATTGACTCAAAGATAGCCTAGCAATGAAGTATTTTAAAGTCCCGTATTCCATTTAACCAAACAATTAGCCAACATTGGCACACTGAACTAAATAGTATAATCAACAAGCATGACGACATTTTTAAATTTAGATATAGATAAACCTATTTACTGGAAGTTTTTCAGAAAGCATCTATTGTATAGCACCTTATGGATTCTTGGTATATGGATTTTGATATTTAGAGGTGATTCTATTTTTTTAGCTGGGATACCAGAAGACTTAAATTGGATAAATAATACCGTTCCTTTTCTGTATATAAGTGTAGTGATAGGAGTTATGATTAAAACAAAATGGTATTACAACTTAAGTATCATTTTTTATCCCTTTTTATTGATTTTTTGGTTTATACCGAAAACAGTATTGAATAAGGGAAAGGTTTATCTTCTATCTGGTTATGCTAATCTTGTTTTTGTAAGAATCAAAAGGTTCAAATCTACAATAATACACTCTACTTTAATGATAGGAATAATATTATTACTAGCCACAACAAATTCTCAGATTATTAGGGTTGTTAGCATGGTATATTTCTCATTTGTATACTACAAGGTTGTTATTAAGTATATTAAACAATCTTTCCAACCTGCTCAAATTTTTGGTGCTGACATTGATAAAAAATTGGATGGATTAATAAAATCACCAGAACAATCTTTTTCTATAATCAAAAGCTTTGAAGAAGTTAAAGCAGATGAGAAACTACCTGAAGAGGAAAAGAATAATAAGCGTATTGAAAGGTTGATTATTGTAAATTCAATTGTTGAATTTTTAGGTGCTAATCTGAATAATTTCAAAGGTAAAAGAGCTTTTGTTATTTCATGGATTTATCAATTAATTGGTTTCGTATTTATAACCTTTACATTTTATACTTTTTTGAATTATCAGTTATTCCATGCATTCCCAGAGAACTATGAAATCACAGGGGAACCAAATCTTTTTGACCTTCTCTATTATACTATTAAGACCGTTACATTTGGAAATATAGAAAGCATATCCCCTGTTGGTTATATAGCCAGAACTATAGAAGTATTATCATTCTTAACGGTTGGAGTATTTATATTAATAATAGTTACTTCAGTTATCTTTTCACTTAGACAAGATAAAATTAATGCAAATATTCAAAAAGCTACAGAAGTATGTATAGCACAAAACAAGTATATAGCAAAGCATATTCAATTAACATACAATGTTGATATTAATACCGTTTTAAAAGAAGCCTCGTCCATAAGAAACTCAGTAGAAAATATAAGAAGATCATTTGAACGAATTCTATAAAAAACGGCTGCTAACAAACCACATAGACACAAGACCTGTAGGGTACTTTGTGAGGTTCATAGCTTCGGTGAATATCGCCGAGTTGCAGATTTAGCTTTAAAAAAAAATAAAACAGAATATGCGATTTGGCTCCTCGCAATTAGAAAAGTTTGTAAGCATCCTTTTACGCCTTACAGCAAGACCAATACAAGCCATTAATTAAAACCAAACACTATGAATAAAGTCTTACTTATTGGAAATGATATTAACAACATTAATAATTCAACAAGCTGGGAAGATTTGCTTAAACGAATTGTAAAAATTAGTGGGAATAATATTAATGTGTCAACCGAAAAGCCATTTCCACTTCTTTATGAAGAAATATATCTGAAAGCGCGGAAATCGAATAATATAAATGAAGTCGAACTGAAATCGAAAATTGCAGATATAATTGGTGAAATTGAACCAAACGAGATTCATGATGAATTATTAAGATTAGACGTGAACGATTATGTCACAACCAATTACGACTATGTTCTGCAGAAAAGATTATTAGGAAATAAAAAGACAAATACTCTTAAAAACAAAGGTGTTATAAGGGAGACTAAATATAGTGTATACAGGCATAATCAGATAGAAGATAAGAGATTCTGGCATATCCATGGAGAGGTTAATGTTCCTAAGAGTATAACACTAGGGTTTGAACACTATGGCGGGCAGTTACAGCAGTTTAGAAATTATACCGTTTCGGGAACTAATTATAGAAGCAAAAAAACAAGTCATAAGTCTCTTCATCAGAAATTAAAAGAAAACATTGTAACTAATGAATCCTGGATTGATTTCTTTTTCAAGGATGAGGTGCATATTTTAGGACTTAAACTGGGATACGTTGAAACTGACTTATGGTGGTTACTGACTAACAGAGCTAGGTTTCAACTGGAAAAGTCAAGTCAGCACAATAGTCGTATAATTTATTATTGCCCCGAAAAATATAAGGACGAACATAAGACCGCAATTATGGAGGCCAATAATATTGAAGTAAAGTTTATCAAACTAGAGGGGGAAAAATTTTACAGAGAATCGATAAAAATGATAAAGAATGGCTTGTAATAACTGCGAATAAGCATAGCTTGCCGCTGGGTAACACAAGCCAATGCATAATAGCCTGGTCTGTTGCATACAGCTTATAAAACTACAATGCATAAAATGGAAGCAATAATTTTAATAGGAATACAAGCAACAGGTAAATCGACATTTTATATTGAACGATTTTTTAACTCGCACATGCGGATTTCGATTGATTTATTGAATACCAGGAATAAAGAACAGAGATTTTTAGAAACCTGTTTCTCAATACAACAGCCATTTGTGATTGATAATACAAATCCGACAAAACTTGATAGAGAAAAGTATATCAAACAAGCAAAGGAAAATAAGTATAAAGTAACAGGATACTATTTTCAATCTAAGATTGAGGATTCTATTGAGAGAAATAACTCAAGGATTGGAAAAGCAAAAATTCCAGAAATTGGGATAAAAGGGACTTTTAATAAACTTGAATTACCTTCAAGAAACGAAGGATTTGATGAATTATATTACGTCAAGATTAAGGATAACAAATTTGAAGTAACAAATTGGGAAAATGAAATTTGATGATTTAGATAAAAAGCTTCGAATATACGAGACTTCACATGACATTTGTGTACTACCAGGGGTTTATATTGTTGCGAGGATTGATGGGAGAAGTTTTACTAAGCTGACAAAACAAAAGCATAAGTTCAAGGCACCGTTTGACGACACTTTTCGGGATTATATGGTAGAAACAACAACTCATTTAATGAAATGTGGTTTTAATGTAATTTATGGATTTACAGAAAGTGACGAGATCTCACTATTATTCGATATTAATGAAACTGCATTCTCAAGAAAACATCGGAAATTTAACTCAATATTAGCTGGAGAAGCAAGTGCTAAATTCTCAACCCTTATTGGTTCAGTGGCTTCTTTTGATTGCAGACTGAGTGAATTACCAAATAAGCAATTAGTTGTAGATTATTTTAGGTGGAGAAATGAAGATGCTCATCGAAATGCTTTAAACGCTTATTGCTATTGGAAACTTCGTGAAGATAACTTTACTAAAGGTGAGGCAACAAAGAGAATAGAGAAAGTAAGTAATGCTGATAAAAACGAGCTGCTTTTTTCCTACGGCATAAACTTCAACGATATTCCCAAATGGCAAAAAAGAGGGATTGGATTGTATTGGACTGATATTGAAAAAGAAGGTTTTAATCCTAAGATAAAGGAACCAGTGATAGTAAAACGGAGACAGCTAAAGGTCGACTACGATTTACCGATGAAAGATGAGTATGATAAATTTATTGTTGACATTTTGGACAAGAATGAGAATAAAGCCAGCAGTTAACACGATGTAAAAAACATAAAACATGATTAGAACGTTTCTACTTCTTATTTTAACCATTCATGCAAGCATTATTTATGCAAGTGAAATAGATAATGATTCACTAAAAGTAAAACGTACAGTTTATTTAATCGGATCAATTCATAATATGCACTTTGACTCAAGTAAGAATTATTCTATAAATGACCTCCTAGAGCAAATACGCATTTTAAAACCTGATGTTGTTTGTGGTGAAATCACTCCCGAAGCATATGAGCAAGCTATGGAAGGCTATTTTCCTCCAGAGGCAGCAGTTCTCGCAGAAATGGCTGGTGAAATGGATTACCGTTTTGTTCCTGTTGATTGGCGCCTTGATTATACAACACAATCAATAGCCAATAAGTCGTTTCCGGCAGAAGTTGAAAAACAATGCTCGGCAATAAATAAGAATATACATGCCAAATTAAAATCTTTTAATAATGCCTCTTTCTACGATGACCTGCATTCTCCGGATATTTTGAACGACCTTGACTCAATATATGAGAAAATTATCAGGGTTGCCCCTCTTGCTGAAATTGCTTCAGGCAGTTGGCAAGAACGTAATCGAAGAATAGTTGAAAATGGAATGGCTAATGCTAAAAAAGCTCAAACAATTGTTTTTGTTTTTGGTATTGACCACTTACCACAACTCAAACGACAACTGCAAACCTTAGGCATTGAGGCACAAATCCCTAAGCGAATGTTTACTCCAGGTAATAACCACAAAATGACAAACGCGGTATTAGAAAGGTGGAAACAAAATTATAGTAATCTTGTACTGATCCGAGACAAAAAAATAAATTCTACATACGATAATTATCAAAAAGTAATTAATAGCAAGCGCATTGAAAATATTAAGGAAGCTCTTGAAAAATCACAATAAGGTGTTGTGGAAATCTAGATATTGCCCTTCAAAAAAAGACACTATTTCATAAACTGTATAAATGAAATAGTGTCTCCAAAAAGGTTAATGTGAATTTCAATTTTGAGCACTCAAAATACTCCTTACAGACTCTGCTGTATCCAAAACCATTTTCTCAAATTGAATAGGGGTCCAGTCAAATATATTCTTTGTATTAGTGATATCACCTTCGTACTTTTTACCAACATATGGCAGCATTCCCTTCATTTCGCTATTGAAATGGGCTAAAAGCTTAACCATAAAATTGGGAGCTACATTCGTACCTACTTTTTCAAATCCATTAGTTTTTAGCAGTTTAGTTATCTCCTGAAAGGAATGAGCTTTTTCTGTAGAAACTATAATGCGTTGACCGTTGGCTTGCTCATTTTCTAAGGCCAATACATGAATTTTAGCCACATCTCGTACATCAGACATATTGATGCTCGCATGAATCATTTGCTTTAATTCACCTGTAATAATCCGCTTAAATAAAGTCATTGACTCACCAGACAAATCATCAGACAGTGATGGTCCGTAAACAGGTCCGGGATGTACAGTAACCAATTCTAAGTCGTTATCTTTAACAAACTTCCAGGCACTTTTTTCAGCAAGTGTTTTACTTTTCAGGTATGCTGAGGCATTTTTAGCATTCACTTTTGTCCAACTCTCCTGGTTGATATTTTCATCACCCGTAATATCTCCTAACATCGCCACCATAGAAGACGTTAACACCACACGCTTTATTCCGGCTTTATGAGCTGCTCTCAAAGCGCGTTGTGTTCCTTCTACCGCTGGCTTGATAAGTTCATTTTCATCCTTTGGTATTTTTGAAAAAAATGGTGATGCCACGTGCATCACAAAATCACAATCCGACACAGCCTCGTCCCAACCGTCATCCTTTAATAAGTTCAACTCACAGAATTCCAGGTTACCTTTTGGATCAATAAACCTTTTAATGGTATTGGTAATTTTCTCAGCTTTCGAC
The DNA here is from genome assembly GCF_982718395.1 of Carboxylicivirga sp. Taxonomy (NCBI): domain Bacteria; kingdom Pseudomonadati; phylum Bacteroidota; class Bacteroidia; order Marinilabiliales; family Marinilabiliaceae; genus Carboxylicivirga; species Carboxylicivirga sp. The sequence continues at coordinate 7,676 of NZ_CEXQWX010000056.1, read as the reverse complement.
AAACTTCTGATGGAGCCTTTTACAGCATAACCTTGTTTTAGCAGTTCAACTGCACAGTGCAAACCAATATACCCTGATACACCTGTTAATAATACTTTCTTCATAATTATTACTTTTATTTTGCAAGCAAAAATAAATGTATTACTTTTGTTTTGCAAGTAAAAATTAAAGAATCATGAAAAACATTTTCCGTTGCAAATGCCCAATCACCTCAGCCTTAGATATTATAGGGGATAAATGGTCTTTGGTGGTGATTAAACAAATGCTCTTTGAGGGGAAAAGTACATTTAAGGATTTTTCTGAAAGTACAGAAGCGATTGCCACCAACATACTATCTACCAGATTAAAGATGTTAGAGGACTTTGGAATAATTGATAAACAAAAACTACCAACTAATAGAAAAACCAACATTTATACCTTAACCCCAAGGGGATTGACACTCGTGCCCGTTTTGATGGAACTCACATTTTGGAGTAAACACCAAATTATAGAGTTTAATCCGGATTTGAACTTAGATGAAAAATTAGATTGGGCTGAAGCAAACAAAGAAGAAGCATTCAAACAGATTACTGAAGATTACAATAAATACAAACAATCACTTTTAAATAACAACGACGATGAGTAAAACGCAACAACCAAAAATTGATATCAATAAGCATTTGCAGGAAAATTGGACAAAACAAGAAACCGAAAATGTAAAAGTTGTAGTAGACTTTTTTCAAAAACTAATGAATGAGCACGACTTTGAATATACTCTTAAAACACATGGAGGCGGTTCATATACCCAACACAACAGGGCTATCCCAAATGAAATTACAGGGCTTGTTGGTTATGTAAAGACGCTAACCAAGAGATTCCCGGATTATTCATTTGATGTAAAAAAGATATTTGCCGATGGCGATTTTGTAGTATTACATAGCCATACCACTATGAAAGCAAAACATAGAGGTAATGAAAAGAAAGGATTTATTATTACAGATACATTTAAATTAAAGGATGGCAAACTTTCAGAACACTGGGATGCCATACAACCCATAGACTTCTTTTCAAGGTTTTTGGTCCTGATGACAGGAGGAAGTATAGGAAACAATAATCCTACATTTTAGCGAAGGTTCTATTGATAATAACAGGCTACGGCACTATATAATTATACATTAGCAGTTGTCCTGAAACAATTTACTAAAGTTAAAATGGCTTACAAATTGAAAACATTAATAGTTTATCACCTCACATTAATCCTCTCCTCCAGGAGAGGATTTGAGCAAACACCAGGATTAACACACATAATCTCAGACTGACATATACCAGGCTGCACTATTTCTTCTCCTCAAGAAGGTTAGAATGAGGTGATTAAATAATAATGCGAATTAATGGTTGAAATTATTAGATAAAAAAGGCTGAAAGCCTTATAATTCTAAGCTTGGGACAACGTCCCAAGATATAATGCCATATGTTTATTCAGGCTGAAGGTCTGACACTTTAAGCTGAAAGAATAACCAGACATATTTATAGTTTGCTGATTGTTCAAGCGAGGGAAGGTAAACAGTCAACAAGTCCATTAATCTCTTATCATTAACCACTATTTTCTCTTTCCAACATCGCCTTTTAGTTTGTTTCTGAAAATTTCCAATAATAAAGTACATTTACAGGCGTTCTGTAAATTATGAAACTGTTTAAAATTTATTTTTGTGAGTTAGTTTGGATGAAACAACGTTCAGCGGAGCTAATTAAGCTATCAGACAAGACAAAAATGATGCGAATAGTTCCGGCTATTTAAAGAATTTTTGCAATAGTATGATGACTTAAGTCGCCAAAATAAACCAAAGGATAAAACTTAATCAGTTTCTAAACATTATTAATAAAGTGAACTAAAATAATGAATCGATTATTTAGCTTATTAGCCGTATTGCTGGCAGTTACCGGCATTCAAGCCCAAGACAATACCATTTTAACCATAGGAGACAAAAAGTTCTCGTTGGATGAGTTTAATTACATCTACAATAAAAACAATTCATTAACCCAGGAGCCGGTTAGCGAAAAGGAGTATGTTGATCTTTTTGTGAACTACAAGCTTAAAGTTGAAGAAGCTATCAACCAGGGTTTCGATACTGTTCCAACATTTAAAAAAGAACTGGAGTACTATCGCAATGAGTTGTCCAAACCTTACCTGAGTGATAAAAAAGCCACCGATGAAGTTGTAAAGGAAGCATACGAGCATATGCTTTATGAAGTGGAAGCATCACATATTTTAATCAAGCTTCCCCAATCACCAACACCCGAAGATACTCTGAAAGTATATAAAACAATGACTGACATAAAGCGGCAGTTGGATAATGGAACTGATTTTAAACTGATGGTTTCCAAGTATTCTGAATGTCCGTCAGCACAACGAAGTCAGGGTAATCTGGGCTATTTTGGTGCTTTTATGATGGTTTATCCTTTCGAAAAAGCAGCCTATGATACGCCAGTTGGTGAGGTTTCTGACATTACACGAACTTCTTTTGGTTATCACCTGATCAAAGTACACAATAAGCGAAAAAATAACGGTGAGGTACTGGTGGCTCATATCATGAAAGCATTTCCATACCAATCGGGGGCAGCTGTTCGGGAGCAATCTAAACAAACAATTGACTCGATCTACCAAAAGCTAAATGAAGGTGAGTCGTTTGAATCCTTGGTAGCTAAATATTCCGATGATAAGCAAACCGTACCAAATAATGGCCAGTTACCCTGGTTTGGAACCGGTCGTATGGTTCCTGAATTTAGTGATGCAGCCTTTGCCCTAAAAGAAAATGGTCAGATATCAGAACCTGTCAAAACACAATTTGGCTGGCATATCATTAAGCGTCTGGATACACGCCCGGTGAAACCAATCGAGGAATGTGAAGATGAGATTATGCAAAAGATAAAGCGCGATGAGAGGGCTTTTGCAGGTAAAAAAGCAACCATACAGCGTTTAAAAAAGGAATACAATTATTCGGTTGATAAAGCTGGGTTAGATCAATTGAAAACATTGGTTACAGGCACAAGTACAGCAGATAAAAATGAGTTTATTGCAGAGATAAGGGAGGCTGATATGGAACTGGCGAGCTATGACGGGCAGCATGTAAGCCCAGCCGACTTTGCCAATAACGCTTTTAAATTTGACCTACCTAAAGCTGGTTTTAGCGAAGCTGACTTTACAAAGTTATGGAATGGTTTTATTGATGAGCAATTGCTTGACTACGAGAAAAGCAAACTGGAAGAGAAATATCCTGATTTTAAATATTTGATGAATGAATACCATGATGGATTATTAATATTTGAAATCAGTCAGAAGGAAATTTGGAATAAGGCTTCCAACGATAGCATCGGGCTGGTTGAATTTTATGAAGCCAACAAGAATAATTACGTATTGGACGAACATTTCGAAGGCCAAATGCTCTTTTGCAATAACAAATCTGATTACAAGAAGCTGAAAAAACTATTGAAAAAGAACCCCGATTTTGACCTTGATTCGCTGGGAGACGAACTAAAAGCGAATATTGCCATTAAGGAAGGGCCATTTTTTAAAGGCGACAATGTTCAGATAGATGAGGAATTATGGAAGGTAAAGCCAACCAATAAATCATTTAAACAAGTCTTTTTATTACGCGTAGGAGAACTGAAGGAAAGCAGAATACAGGCACTTGAAGAAGTGAGAGGACGTGTTTTATCTGATTACCAGACTGAGTTGGAGAAAAAATGGATTCAGACTTTACAGCAAAAATACAAACCGGAGGTGAATACCTTTGTTTTTAAAACGCATTAGTTTACTTTAGTCCTTTCGCAAAAGTAAATTAGAAGTAGAAATGATACAAAGACAATTATATCCTCTTTTTGTAGTGGCCTTGTTAATGATACTGGCATCGGCATGTAAAACATCCGGTGACGGGGTTAACGAGGAACCTTTGGTGAGGATTAATGAAACAGTTTTGTCACGGGGGATGGTCTATCAGGCTATCCCTAACTCTTTAACCCCTGAGGACAGTGCTGTTTTTGCGCAGGATTATATCAACCGGTGGATACGCTCAGAACTTTTATTAAGTAAGGCCGAATTAAATTTAACACCCGAAGAAAAGGATGTTGATCAACTGCTCGAAGAGTATCGTCGTTCGTTATTAATCCACCTCTATCAACAAAAGCTTTTGGAACAAAAGTATAGTCCTTTAATTACAGGCTCGGAAATTAAAAGGTACTATACTGAGATGGAAGATAACTTCAAATTATCTGAGCCAATACTTAAAGGGGTGTTTGTGATTGTTCCTCAATCAGCGCCTAACATTGATGATCTGGAAAAGCTTTACCGTTCCGATGACTCAGAAGATCTGGTAAAACTGGAAGCCTATTGCTTTCAGAATGCGAAGAAATATGAGGTATTTCTCGATCACTGGTTAACAATGGATGAAATCAACAAACGACTGCCAGAGCCAATAAATCGTACAGAGCGTTTTCTTAAAAACAACACCTATTATCATACAAGCGATTCATTGAACCAGTATTTCTTATCAATTCGCGAATACAAGTTGAATACCGAATTGGCCCCAATTGAGTTTGTTGAGGCAAAAATTAAAGCGATCTTACTTAATAAGAAACGTCTGGAGTTTATTAAAAACCTCGAAAGTGATCTGTACGAAGAAGCTCTAAAAAATAAGAATATCAAGTTTTACTAGGTTTAATATTTTAGTACTTTCCACCTCCTGGCTTAACTTGTTTTGATTATGAAGGTGAGTTGCGTTTTTGCACGATATCAATTGCTCTAACATGCTAAAAACTTATTAAGTATTGATAATAGCAGCGAAAATTTATGTAGGTTTGCAATTGCCTTAGAAAGATGTGTCTTTAATGGAGAGATTAAACACGGCGACGCATCTAAATTAATGATAGAAGACAAAGATTTACAAATACCAAAACATGAATAAATTCATTCAGATAAGCACCTTAATTTTTTCGGTATTCTTTTCATTCCAAGCTATTCAGGCTCAAACTAATGTTATTGATGAAGTAATTGCTGTTGTTGGTGATAATGCCATCTTAAAATCAGATATCGAACATCAATACGAGCAAGCTTTGGTGGAAGGAGCTAACTATGCCGGTGATTTGAAATGCCATTTGTTTGAACAGGCTTTAATAAGCAAGTTATTATTGAATCAGGCTAAATTAGATAGTATTGAAGTTGGTGAAAACGAAGTGGTAAATCAGGTAGATCAACGTATAAACTACTTTATTTCTCAAATTGGTGATAAAGAAAAACTGGAAGAGTACTTTAATAAATCACTATTGCAGATAAAACGCGACCAAATGGAGATGGTGCGTACCCAAATGTTGACACAACGTATGCAACAAGAAATCACCAGCGACATTAAGGTAACACCTGCTGATATCAGGGGTTATTACCGTAATTTACCTAAGGACAGTCTGCCAATGGTTCCAACTCAGTACGAGCTTCAACAGATTGTTATTTATCCTAAAGTAGAGCAGAAGGAAATTGACAGGGTAAAAGCTCAGTTAAGAGATTTTCAGAAGCAGGTTAATGAAGGTCGTGATTTCGCCACACTTGCAGTACTTTATTCAGAGGATAAAGAATCAGCTAAGCGCGGTGGTGAATTGGGATGGATTCCTCGTTCAGGTTTAGTGCCTGAATTTGCCAGTGTAGCTTTCAACCTGCAGGACAAAAAGAAAGTATCCAAGGTTGTGGAAACCGAGTTTGGTTATCACATTATACAATTAATTGACCGTAAAGGTGAGCGAATCAACTGCCGCCATATCCTTATTAAACCAAAGGTTGGCGAAGCTGCTAAAAAAGAAGCAAAAGCCAGTCTGGATACAATCAGAGGTTTAATTACTGACGAAACCATGTCATTTGAAGAAGCTGCTCTGCGATTCTCTATGGATAAAGATTCGCGTACCAGTGGTGGTCAAATGGTCAATCCACAAACAGGTACCTCCAAGTTCGAAATTGCTCAGATTCCTGTTGCCATCAACAAGGAATTACAAGGAATGAAAGATGGAGAAATTTCCGAATCATTCTATATGCTGGATGAGCGTAAAGGGAAAGAAACTTTCCGTCTTGTGAAACTGAAGCAAAAATTGTCACCCCACAAAGCCAACCTGAAAGAAGACTATCAGCTATTACAATCCATGCTTGAAAATAGCCTGCGTCAGGAAACGTTAGACGAGTGGATAAAAACCAAGCAAAAAGAAACCTATATCACCATCGATAACAAATGGGTGAATTGTGATTTTAATTACAAAGACTGGATTAAAGAATAAAACAACAATACTATAGTGGAGCTCCAAAATGACAATCATTTTGGAGCTTTTTATTTTTACACATTCCAGAATACACTACAAGCATAAAAAAATGGACGTTATTTTATATCTAACTGATAAAAATGCTTACATTTGAGTTATTGCAATCGATGAGGTGTGAAACGAGTGACCTATAAGCATAGAAACTCCCATTTAGAAGCTTATTTTTGGTTAATCGCCCTTGTTTCACTAGCGCTATCCTCACCAAACAATGCAACGCATTACACACTTTGTATTTTTAAAAATCTGGGTTTTGATTTTTGTCCGGGTTGTGGATTAGGTCGTAGTATTACCTTCCTGTTTCACGGGCAATTTATGGAATCGTGGCAATCGCATCCTTTGGCACTTGTTGCTGTAGTGATATTGTTGTTTCGATCTTATTCAATACTCAAAAAGGATATTCACATTATAACTTTAAATGAGAAGCTATGAATAAAATTTACACCTTATTACCAGAAGTTGAAGGCGAAGAAGCTATTTTTTTAGATTCGCTTTTAAAAGATATGAGCGAAGAACAAGCTCAAAACTTTATCCTTATTTACAGAGGACGACGTAAAGATCCGCAAACGATCCTTTTAACGGCACTATTAGGCTTTTTAGGTTTCGCGGGTATTCACCGGTTTTTTATCAACCATATAGGAATGGGAATTCTTTACTTTTTCACAGCCGGTTTGTGTTTTATCGGAACTATAGTTGATTTGGTTAACCACAAGAACCTGGCATTTGAATACAATCAGCAAGTTGCTCGTGAGATAAAACTATTAATTAATTAATAATAATATCATGCCTAAAGCCCTGTTTATCGGGGCTATTTTTTCACTCAGAGATTGCTTTCTACACATTCTTCGGATATAGCAAAGAAATCGAAATCTTGCACCTATTTTCCGCTTGTAGACGTTCACAACTTTCCAGTTCTTAATAATACCCCCCCGTTACTTCCATGTTAGAGAAGATACTGCCTGGTCAAACTAGGAATTAGCAGATGTGAAGCCCATTTATTGCTTTTGTGACCTTTTCTTTTAAAGATGCCTTTGACCCTTCTATAACTTTAGCTAATAATGTCCTGAAGAAACGTTATATCGACAAAGATCAGTTTCTGCTTCATGATATCCTTAAAACGTAAAATAATAGTATTATTAATGCTAAAACAAACAGCGTGGTAAAATGTATTACCTATACTTTAATGTGATTACTACGACCGTTTGATTGTATTATTGAATACTTCCAGAACTATTTAAAACCGTACATATCCATTCAGGGTAAGCAAACAGAAAGGATTCACTTAAATGTATAAACACAAAAAACCCCTTATTCGGATGAATAAGGGGTTTCTTAAAAAAAAGGCG
>NZ_CEXQWX010000055.1:0-34981 GCF_982718395.1 Carboxylicivirga sp. | reverse complement strand
TTTGCTTTCAAAATGGGCATAATCTGTCGTTATTCTCCATGGATAACGACAAGCATTCCAACAATATTCATCTGTTTCCTTGAATTCATCCAAATAATATTCTGGAGCCGGGCGTGGAGATTCGTCTACAATAAAATCAGGCATTAAACCAGTGTCTGAACTATAATTGTCGGTTAGTGATTCAATCAGTTGATAAGCCTTATCAACGGCATCATCCCAAAAGGCATCTGAGGTGATGTGCTTATATGCCCTAAAATGCGCAACCATCCAATCAGAGGAGCGCGTAGAATAGGTATTTGTATCCCAATCGCCTAACATGGTTCTTTTTGATTCAATGGACATATCGCTTTTCTTAACGCCATTATTAATCATAGTACGCGCCATCTCAAGATAGTTTAAGCTTCCTTCCGATCCCCATTGTCTATCTGCCATTAATAGCGCATAGGATATATCCATATCTCCATCGGTAGCACTTCCTTTATCATGAATTACCTGTTCTGTTTGATGGATAACCCATGACATACATTCAGGATTTCCTATACTTCTGTGCTTGTCAAACATATTAAGCATACCATCATAATAGTGTTTGGCCTGCGGATCATGCCCCGCCATTAAGGCAAAAATGATCATACCGTAACCATGTGCTTCCGAGGTGGTAATTTCACTACCATCACCTCCGGTTCCTTTCATTGACACATAATACCCGCCTCCCGGTGTGGTACCATTTGACTTACGAACATATTTACCCAACCAGTACTTATAATAGTCTATGACATCCTGGTTAAGCTGGGCCTGGGTCTTATGATCTGGTTTTATACAGGAAGTAAATGTTACTGATTGCGGAAATGGCTTCAAAGACTCAGCTGACTCGTGTATAAAGGTATTATTGCTTGTTGGTTTTATTGTATCGCTTCCTTCCCCGGAACATGCATACAAAACCATTATAATTAGTGAGACAAGAATTTTTTGATTCATAGCTTTATGGGTATTGAATAACAGAAGCAAGCCATATCAACCTGCTTCCGTCCTTAATAATTCTATGGGTTATTAATTGATTACCGCGGAATATGCGATTGCCGGCATCATCCATCCTCCGTGTTGTAACCATTGTTCTGACCATCTCCAGCGCTGTGCCGGATCATTATCATAGGGCATTGGTCGAAAGGCAATATCCCGTTCATCATCAAAGCCGCCTGTTATACCATTACAAATACCTCCAAGGTAGTTCATAGATTTACCAGCTTCCTTGTAATCCGGATTGTTACGTCCTGCACCATGTAGCATACATACATCATATGGATTGAGACCTAATACCCAGTTAATCTGGTTGAAAGCATATTTAAGGGTTAAGCGCTGCATTTCACTATCCAATACAGTCTGAGCTTTAAACACTGCTGTTGCCAGTGATGCCAACCGGGCATTCTCTCCCTGCCACCAATAACCTGTTTCATTGTTATGTGGCAGAAAAAATGCCGTTCGGGCAAGTTGCTCATTGGTGGCCTTCACAAGTTGGCGTGCATAACCAAATGGGTTGTTAACCTCATTAGTGATGCATAACTCAAACTGAAGGGATTTAATAATAAAATCCTTTGAATTGTTTATTCTTTCTTCATCGTTTTCAATTGTCAGATAATGTGACATGGCAATTACGGGTAAACCTGCTTCCGCACCGTGAAAATATGGCCTTTGACCTTCATCATCAGCCCTCAGCCAGTTATTACAAGTACCATCTTTCATTAATCGGTTTGTAAGAGATACTGCTCTCTCTCGTGCATCATTTAAATACATCGAATTAGCGGTGGCCTTGTAAAGTTCAGTGGATGCCAATAAAGCACAATAATCATCAATGATATTCTCCTTGCCATCGTCACAATAACTCAGGTTATAGGCTTTTAAATGGGTATATCCCTTCTCTGCAGTTTGTAAGTACTTTTTTTGTGAAAACTCACCACTTATATTATCTGATACGCATCTTGCCAGCGCTGCAATGGCCATTCCACCTCCTTCGCGGAACGCAGCCTGGTATCTTTCATTGCGTTTGCCATCCTGCCCTTCATAAGCACAAATCTCGCGCTGTTCAGGATCTTTTGTCCACCCAGCAAAAACTGTTGCATAAAAATAACCTTCCGGGTCCTGAATACGAACAAGGTAATCAGCTCCATAGGCTGCTTCAGTTTTTATTTCAGAAGCTATTTGCGCTTTATTTTGCAGGTCTGCATCTTTCAAAACTTCAAGCGTTTCAAGCATATTCCAGACCATCATTGGTAATTGCTGTGGTGTCATGTAATTGGAAAAACTCAAATGACTCAGGTATTTTCCTTTTTCACCGGATGCATCGTACCAACCTCCACTAACATCAACAATATCTGTCCTTTCACCATAGAAAGACATTTTCTTGTCCTTATCGTTATATGGTGATTTACATCTTTGAAGTTGAAATGCCTTTGTTAATAATGGCAACAGGGTATTTGCTAAAGGTTTATCATAAATTTCAAAAGGTATGGAAACCACCTCATTGCTACCGACCAGTGCTTTAAATGTAAATTCACCAATTTGACTAAATCCTGTAAAATCTGCCTGATAGGCTTTGCCTGTGTGCCAATTATCAATCTGTCCACCATTTTCAAATACCCCGGCATATACTTCTTTATCCTGTGCATCAAGAATTTGAAAGCCGGAAGGTCGTTGGTCTGACTTCGTCTGAAACACAGCAGTTTTGTAAGCCGACTTATGATAACCCAAATGATTAAGCAATACAAGCCCGTCAAATGTTTTATCATGCTTGCATGCCATGAGTATGACGAGTAAAACTGTTAGAAAAAATGGTTTATTCATGAGTAATATTTTAAGGTTTATAGCTATTGTTTTTAATAAAAGGATGTACCCTCCCTGGTTAAGCTTCGTTTAAAGCTCATTATCAGAAACTTTTAATGTTTTACACTTAATTATCTACTTAGAAATAGCATCATAATACAGTGCCGCGGCACCTAAAACAGCAATATCCGGTTGATCGTTGACTTCTATCTTTAGTTTTTCAACTGTTTTCTCATACTGAAATTTCCGTACTACCTTCCACATATACTCCTCAAAATACGGGAAGAATCTGCTTATATTACCACCTATGACAATGCATTCAGGATCGTAAGCATATAAAATGGTCTTCATAGCCTGACCAAAGTCAAAACCAAATTGTTCCAGTATTGCCAATGCTATCTTATCCTGCTTTTTAGCCCGCCGGTAAAGCACATCGGCCTTAAGGCCATACTTAACTTCAAAGTACTGGGTGGTACAGTAGTACTCATAATTATGATCGCGGTACGGTATGCAACCAAATTCTCCTGCACCACAGTTGGTACCTGAATACAAGTGATTGTTGGTGATAACCCCACAACCTAAACCTACACCTGCTACAACTCCTACAACATTGGCGTATTTTTTGGCTTTTCCAAAGTATTTCTCACCGATGGCAAAACAGTTGGCATCATTGTTTACATAGACACCAACTTTATACCTGTCGGACAATAAATCGCCCAGATGCACTTCTTTCCAGGATGGCATGTGCTCAACATTATACACGATACCTTTTGATACATCAACAAGACTGGGTACTCCAATACCAATACCGCCTACTTCATTGTTAAAAACCTGATCGATTGCATCCATAATATCTTTTAAAATTATTTCTTCAGAATTATGGTTGTCAATCTCAAGAGCAAGAGATGCTTCAACAATGTTATTACGAACACGCCCCACACGCAGGTTCTTACCTCCAAGAAAAACACCTACTGCGCATTGGTTTTGAACGGTCATATCTTGTATCATATCGGTTATTCTAGTTTACTATGCTGCTTTAATTTTATTCTGCCGCATCAATGTAAAGTGCAGCAGCACCTAAAATAGCAATTTCCTTAACGACAGAAGGTACAATTACAAAATTTTCAAGTACAAACTGATAAGGAAATGTCGCAATTTCTTTCCACATTGCTTCATTGTAATATTCATATGACTTTGACACTGAACCGCCAAGTACAATGGCATTCGGATCAACGGCAAAAAGAATTGCTTTAATGGCTTTGCCCAGATGGGTACCATATTCCCTGAATATTACAAGTGCTTCCTTATCCCCAGCAGCAGCTCTTTGGGCTAATTCGCCACCGTTGATATGATGTACGTTCTCAAAAAACTGTCCGCTGCAGTAATATTCATAGTCATGTTCAAGGTATGGCATCATGCCGAATTCGCCCGCTCCACAATTTTGATCCTGAAGTAAATGACCTTTTTTGATGATACCACCTCCCAATCCGGTTCCGGTTATTAATCCAACAAAATCATCATAATCCTGTCCTGCTCCATAAACCCGTTCTCCTACGGCAAAGCAGTTTGCATCGTTATTGATGTACACAGGGACATTAAATTCGTTTTCCAGTATATCCTTAAGAGGAATTTTCTTCCATGATGGAATATTCTGAACATCGTAAACAACGCCACTGGCCGCCTTTACCAAGCTTGGCACGCCAACTCCTATTCCTTCTACTTCAGGTGTCAACACTTTTCTTATGGTTGTGATTAGGGCTTGTGTCACTTCCTTCGCAACATCAGTTTTGGGAACCAGACAAGAAGACACTTCCATTATTTTGTCTCCTTCAACAAGCCCGGCCCTCATGTTTGTTCCACCCAAATCAACTCCTATAATTGTTCTTGTTTGTTCCATTAATTTTTCTCTTTAGTCTAATAAATGCCATTTTTTGACATTTAATGATTACCACCAAATCAGTTCAATATACAACCAAGTGTTAATCAATAAAAGGTTTATCTCTCAGTATTTACTCTTTGTAAAAGAATGAAGCCGATACCATCTTTCGGTCGGTTTAGTTTATTTTTGGGGTCAACCGGCTTCATCTTTGCAAAGCTTATTTAATATTCCAGCCCTTTATCCTAAAATCAATATTTTCAGGTAGTAACTTATTTGATACCCTGGCTATAATAACTTTTGTCTCATTTGGCATTAAGCTCACATAGTTATCGTTCCAAAAAACAGGTACAATAACCTGGTTCGTCTCCTGATCAACTACTGCTGCTTCAATAAAGAATGCAATCTGTTCAGACTGGTTCTCAAGTTGACATTCAAAATATGTATACTTCTCATCTTTTGTTTGATGCCATTTGGGTATAACATTAACCTCAGCCAGATTATTTAATGCCTGTAAATCAGCATAATCTTTTGGAGGAGTATAAACCCACGTTGTCTCTTCGAACTTCATCTCATCGGCCTTGGTTGATAACCAGTAGAAATTATCCGCTACTAGTTCGTTATTGGCATTAAACAGCTCCAGGTTGATGAAATATGTCTCAGTCAATCCGTTTATTTGCGGCATTTCAAAAGCCATACCTGAACTATGTGCAGATAAATCAAGAGCTACTTTTTCGGCAAATAGCACTTTGGAGTTAATATCATACACTTTGATGCTCAATGTTTGATTATTTACTGCCTTATTAAAATCATTTACCCAGTAGATGTTATTATCCTTATAGTTATAGATAGCATTAAGTGGCTGACATGCTTTTTTTGTACCATAGAAAGCACCATTGGGCAACAGGTAGTAATCATACAATTGCCAGAACATCTCAGGCCAGGCCGAATTCAACATCCACTGTATAACACCTGTTGCATGAAATTTATTGGACTGGAAGGCCTCAAACATTGGACGTATAGCCTCATAGTTGGATATTTGTGATTTAAATGCAAACTCCTCCATACTTTTGGCTTCACCATAACGCTTATTAAACGAGTTCAAGTACCTATCCAATGAACCAAACTGGTGACGTCCGCAATGGAAATCCCACATGTCATTAATAGGCCATAATTTATCTTCCGGAATCATTTTTTTAATACTTTCCATTGGCGGCACCTGCGGACCAGGACCTGTTTCTGTATTTAATCCATATGCACCACCTGCAATTGTATCAATGTACCAGTATACCGGTGGAACATAGCCATAAGGGCCTAACATTTTAACGCCTGCAGCACCACTTACTTCACTATGGTTGTAATGATCTGTTCCAAAGTCCTGGTATTTACATGCTGCAAGTATCGGACGCGAATTGTCAACATCTGTAATATAATTATTCAATTTAGCTTCCAACTCAGGCACGGGTAATTTATCACTGCCAAACACCCAAAGGAATACACTTGGATGATTACGCAAATACAAAACCTGATCACGATATGACTGAGCATGGCGCTCTATTTCATCTTTACCTGTTATGGCCATAAAATGCGTTTCGGGGCGACCACAATAGGCTTCCCATTCCCAGTGACAACTCCACCCGATCATTATCAATAAGCCATTCTCATCTGCAGCGTCATAAATTGTTTTATCCCGACCCCAAAAACCTTCCAAGCGGATACAGTTTAGATTCATATGCTTCACATACTCAACCTGTGCAATTACCTTCTCTGTATCGTCTGCCAGAAACATATCATCAACCCATCCTGCTCCTTTAATGGTCAACGGCTTACCATTAACCTTCCAGCCTTTATGCCCATCTGCATTTAAATATTGCTCTATCTCACGTATACCCAATCGGGTATCTATCTTTTGAGATTCTGTACCATTTACTTTTGCACTAACGATTAGATTATACATGTAAGGATCGCCCAGATTATTCGGCCACCATAATTTTGGATGCTTTACATTTAATAAGGGATATTCGCTTGCGCTAACAGACACATCACGTGATTCACCAGCCTGCAATTCTACCACATGTGACACTTGTCCGATCCCTTCTATATCAATATCTAATGTTAGCTTTTCTGCTTTTTCAGAATGGTTAGTAACCATTGTTGTTATCGTTAGTTCGGCATCTTTCCAGTTCTCGCGATTAAGTTTGGTGGTTACAAATGGAGATTCTATTGAAACTGCACCACTCTTTATCAACTCCACTCCTCTCCATAGTCCCATATTCTGATCAGGAGCTGCCGGATTCCAATCAACAAAACCAATGGTTAAATCACCTATTACAGGTGGTATTATCTCCACTGCGATGGCATTGCTTCCTTCAACAAGGTATTTGCTCACATCAAATGTCCATCTGCTAAATGGCCCTTCAACCGATAGTTCATCGCCTATCTGGCTTCCGTTAACCCACACATTGGCCTTATAATTTAAGCCTTCAAAGCGCAGTTGATAAACAGCTTCCTTATCATAGTTATCCAGAACAAAGTTTTTGCGATACCACCAAGGTTGTTTAAACCGACTATCATCAACTTGATCGATATTATCGCCCATGAACAAATCAGAGTATTCACCACTCTCCCTAAGAATCGTCATAACAGTTGCCGGAATATTCCCTTTTATCCAGCTATCATCCTGGAAAGCTGCTTTGCTTAACTCCTTTCCATCGGCAGATATTTTATCGGAAGATTGAATATACCAGTTGTCATTCAGTTCAATATTAGTCATTATTTCTTTATTCGGTTGACAGGCCACCAAACACAGTATTGACAGACCAATCATCAAGTTACTTAATACAGATAGTTTCATTTCTATTCTTTTTGGTTTGAAGCAAAGATGCATGAATTTAATATTTTATGCAATCGCTTGCATTTTTATTGTAAAGCCAAAAATTTGCGTCATTATAATTTCTACAACTAATTTTAAAATTAATGCTTAAACGATGAGTTCCGTATCAATAATTGAATTGGTTTCAAGGTTATCGAACTATCTTCACGCTCTTCCCTGATACAATTAATAAGCTGATTAACAGCTGACTTACCCATATCATAACCTGGCATATCAATGGCAGATAATGATGGTGTAACAAACTCATTACAACGCTCATTACCAAGTGATATTATTGATAACTCCTCAGGTAATACCACTCCCATATTTTTGGCAGCAGATGCAATAACAAGTCCGGTTGATGCACTGGCAGCAACAATCCCATCAGGCTTTTCAGGTAGATTCATCCATAATCGCACCGCCTCTCTGGCATCCTGTTCTGTTAAATCGCTCGATAAAAGAAATTGGGAAAGCAAAGGCAATCCGTTTTTCTGCAATGCATCTTTAAATCCTTCTGCCCGTTCTTCAAATACTTTTGATGACGCTGCACCTGCTAAATGGGCTATGCGCTTACATCCCAGAGCAACCAGGTGCTCAGTAGCTGTATAACCTGCTTCATAATTGTCGACAACAATTTTCGGACCCGGCACTTCATAACTAACCCGATCAAACATAGCAACAGGTACACCTTTCTTCACAAATACATCAAAGTGACTAACATCTTTCGTTTCCATTGTCAGACAACACACCAAACCATCTACACGCGCAGAATTCATGACCCTTGTCATTTCTTTTTCCTGCTGGACGCTTTCATTAGTCTGGCATATAATAACATTGTAGCCGTTATCCCTGGCTACTTCTTGTATACCACTTAGTGCTTTGGCAAAAAACTGTGAACCAATATGAGGAATAATAACACCTATCACATTGGTTTTATTCTTTGACAAACTAGATGCCACCAGGTTAAGCTCATAACCGAGATCATGAGCAACAGCCCTTACCTTCTCTTTTGTGGCTTCGCTTATTTTGGCATTATCATTCAGCGCACGCGATACTGTTGATGGTGAGATATTCAGTTCTTTTGCAATATCATTGATTGTTATCTCGCCCTTTTTATCTGATGGTGACATTTCTAATCTATTAGTTTGCACAAAGAAACAAAAATATTACCCATTAATTAAAACTCATATTTACTAATTGTGCCCTGAACATTCGATCGCCTAATTGCATTGACCAATTAACTTCATTATTCAATCCAACATGTGCTATTTGATTCTTCGTTGATGAAGTAACCAGATATCCATCATTAAATTCCTGAACAGCACTCATGTATGGAGAAAACAAAGATTGAGGTAATACAATTTCATTTACAAGGGATGCCAGATTATAATTATCTGAAATACTATACCTCATCACCCGGCTGAATGCCCGCTCGTCGATACCTCCATTGTCAAACAATAACATTTCATCTTCACCAACCATTTGCGCATGATGCTGAAATAAAGGCAGGTGTTGTTCTGGTAATCCCATGTTATTATCACCACCAAACTTCATCAGTACTTTATCATCAGCAGGATTAATCAACCAGACTTGACTTAAAGCTCTAAAACTGACCAGGAAATTACCATCCTTAGTCTCTTCAATTGAATTTGCCCATGGCTGATTAAATACTTCACCTGACTGAACAGGTAAAACTTGACTTGCCATATCCCACTCCCAAACCTTTTCTCCATAGGCATTTAATTCCGTAATACCATCTACTATTAATCCATCAACCAGCACATTGGTAATAAAAGCGTATGTTCCTCGTTCGGTAAGAACAACATCATGATGTGCCATTCGATCAAATCCGGCAACACCGTGAGTTAATTTAACGAGTGTGTCCCCCGTAAAAGTTGTTTCATAAATCAGGTTACCATTTCCAAACTTATCACCGAGGTTATCTTCCAAAGTGAGCAATGTGCCCCGCTTAGTGAGCTTCACCATTTTTACGAAATTATCTGACAAGCGCGACCAGATTACACGTCCGGTGTCATCCAACAGAAAAATGCCTGATGGCTGACTCATCTTATTCATTAGCAGATAACCACCTTTCAGATCAGGTATTCCATCAATCTGAATATCAATAAAGTCATTATACGCTTCTGGTAACAAAGGCAATTCTGCATGACCAGATTCAATTACCTGACCATCAATCTTTACAAGATAATCGAAAGAACTCCCCGGACTCAATTGATTAACAAGTAACTTACCAGATCCTTCGTTAAGTTGCGCCATAGCGAGCACTTCGTCCAACTCTTTATTTACCAGTTCTAATCTGGCAACTTCAATACCAAACCCCTCAACGCTTAATACCATACTATGAGGTGAATGGTCTGCAATTTCAAGGTTGACGGTGCAATCAAACGAATCATCTTCTTTTTCACAGGCAATAAATAATACAATCAAACAAATAGCAGCAACTACTTTAATCATAGCGATGAAGTTGAAGGTGCAGCGTTGCTGCACCCTTAAAATTTTATTATTCTTTATCCCACCAAACTCGGTTTAACCAATCATCTGTTCCGCCCATGCGATCAATGGCCTCCTGGTAACTCTCAGGATTATTAATCGCCTCAAAATCCGGATAGAAGAAACGACGTGGAATAACTCCACCCGTGCCACTGGTATACCATTCAACCGACTCAAAAGGTGTTAATTCAGGATAACCTGAACGTCTGAAACTACTATATGCCTCAACACCATTCATATACAGATTCACCCACAATTGATCATGAATTGCTTTCAAATTGTCGGGACTACCTGCTGGCATTGGGTTAGCCGCTATGTAAGCTTCAATAGCTTCGCTATCAATTTCAGGTGCATTAGGATAAAGTGCACAATGCTCCATAGATGCCCGAATAGCTTTATTATAATGCTCTTCTGCACCTGTAGCTCCCCAGTCAAGCACTGCTGCCTCAGCCAATAATAATTCCACCTCTGCATAGGTCATATGAAAGAATGGTGCTTTAAAATCAGCCACATACTTACTTGGCATCATGTGTTTGTGCATATGATCAACATAAGCAACATAATTTCCTTCTTCATCATATAAATCTCCATAATCACCCCACTCATTCCACCACATAGCGCCATGTGTGATACCTAATTGCAGATGCTCTGAAACATCCTGGCCATATTCACGACCTATCACACTCAGGTAGGTACCTCCATAGATAAACAAACGTGGATCATTAGTCGCTTTCAGATGATCAACAAAGGTATTTGTCAAGCGATAGCCTTCTGAATCGTCAGACGCATGAAATACCTGTGCACGACCATTGCCTCTGTTTTCGCCCTGAACGAAGTCAAAATCCAAATGGGTAACTTTACAAATATCGTCATTACTCATCATCACCCCACCTTCAATAGCAGCACGCACCTGTTTTTCAGCTTCAGTTGGATTAACTTTTTGCAAACGAAATCCCAAGCGCATTCTAAGTGAATTTCCAAAACGTTTCCATTTCTCAACAGAACCATCGAACATGATATCACCACTTACATCATTTTTTGAATCATCAAGCTCTTTTACTGCTTCATCAAGCTCTTTGAAAAAGTCAGCGTATATGTCTTCCTGCTTATCATATCGAGGCTGGAAGATCTTATCAGTAAATCCTTTAGCTGCATCAAAATAAGGCACATCACCATACAAATCAGTTAGTTTAGAGAACATATATACTTTCAGAATACGTGCAGCAGCCCGCGTATTCTGATATTTCTCTTCTCCCTCAGTCCTATTAATAATGTCAACTACATTCTTAATATCACGAGGATACATCTCTTCCCACATAGTAAACCAATGGTTTTTCTCAACAATGCGATATTGTCCTCCATGCTGGCACCACCATGAGCCTGCGAAATACTGCATCATCGGACTACAAATCCCCAATTCATAGCGCCAGATCTCTTCTCGATTACCGCTTAAATCCAATTGTATCTTTGTCAATTGTACGCCCGGATCGATAAAATTAAAAGCCTGAGGATTTGTATTTATTTCCTCAAAATTGTCGGTACAAGCTCCAAGCCCTAACAATAGTACCACAACAATTAACAGATAGTTATTTAATGTTTTCATGTGTATCATTTTTGAACTTTATTAGAACTTAACATTTAGATTAAATCCATAGTGTCGACGCGTTGGAAGGGAACCATACTCTAAACCCTGACCATTTCCATTATTATATGTCGACTCCGGATCAATGTTTGGCACATTCTTGTAGAGCGTAAACAGGTTACGTCCAATTACCGAAATTGTAAGCCCTTGAATAGGCGTGTTTTTCAAGAATCTCTGAGGCACCGAGTAGCCTAGACTTAAATCTCTGATCTTAATATAACTGGCATCATATACATTTGATTCAGGAATATTAGATGAAGTGTGACGCCAGTAGTTCTGTGGATTGGTTATCACATCATTCTCTTCATAAATCTCATTACCGTCAGGATCAACACCCACCAGCTTTACTCCTTCCCCTATATAACCTTTATCCATTGGTATAGGAACATAGTCTTCTGGATTGTTTCCACCGGCAATCCAATCAAGGCGGGCGTCTTCATTACGCCGAGCCCAATCAAGAAACCCTTCGCGACCTCCTTCTGTGATACCATGAGTACCTCCATCCATCATGGTTCTGTTGGTAATTGAATAAATATCACCACCGATCCTAATATCAAGGTTCGCTTTAAGCGTTAGGTTTTTATATGAGAAGGTATTAATCATGCCACCAGTCCAATCGGGAAGTATACTACCAATTTTCTCAGGATTATCTGTAGCCATTGGCATTCCTGTAGTAGCGTTATGTACAATATTTCCATCAGGATCACACTTATAAGCACGTCCCATAATCACGCCAAACTCTTCCCCTTCCAAAGCCACTACACTTACACCTGACCAGCGAGCATTAGCGATTGTATAAGCATCAACTTTTTCATGTAAGCTCTTAACTTTATTCCATACTTTTGTGTAATTAAGAACAATATCCCAGGTAAAGTCTCCTCTAAATGGTTTAAGGTTTAATTGCATTTCTATACCTTTATTTTCTAATGAACCAGAATTAAGAATGGCGTTATGATACCCTGAAACCAGCGGTACTTCAACATTCAATATCTGGTCATCAGTTGTTTGCTCATAGTAGGTAAAATCAAGCCCCACGGCATTATTAAAGAATCGTAAATCAGTACCTATTTCCCACGATGTAGTTGTTTGTGGCAATAAATTGTCTTTTGGCACAAAATCCTCCATAATGGCACCAGTTGCCATTCCATTGTAAGACTTACCTGTTAAACCATAAGTTAAAGCTAATCGATAAGGATCAGTATCGCTACCTACCTGCGCCCAGGATGCACGCACCTTACCATAAGTAAACCAAGGTAAATTTAAATCAGCAGCATCTGTAAAAATGAAACTACCTGAAACTGATGGATAGAAATACGAGTTATTATCCATTGGCAGGGTCGATGACCAGTCATTACGCCCTGTCACATCAATAAAAGCAAAATTCTTATAGCCAAACTGTGCAAATGCATACACACTTTGAATTTCCTTTTGATACTCAGTTGGCATCACCTCCACATTTGTAAAGTTTATAATACTTGCTATACCAGATTCAACTATTTCAGTGCCGACAATGCTATTGGACTGAATCTTATTCTTCATAATATTACCACCCAAACTGGCTGAAATATCCCAATCACCAATCTTTTTAGTATAACTCAACAAGGCCTCGTAATTAACCTCTTCTGCATTTGTGTTTATCTCGTTATAAACACCTCCAGCCTTGGTAGGCGTATTTTTATTATAGAAGTTAACAAAACGGCTATTGTAACGATCGATACCTGACTTGAGTCGTAATTTTAAATCCCTTGTTAGAGTCACATTCAATGATGCGAATCCGACAAAACGATTTTTACGGCTTTCGTTAAAGGTCTCATTTAATGTCCAATATGGATTAGCCCTGTAATCATTACCCGTATAATCTATATAGTTCCCGTTCTCATCAACATAAGTCTTCAACCAGGCCTGATCAAAGTTAGGCACGATACCAACCAATCCATTACCAATGTTTGTTACTTCATCTGTCATAGCCGGGCGGTTATTTACCTTATCAGCTATATAAGTAGCCTTGGCATCCAACTCAATAAACTTATTAATCTCAGTCATTGCCCTAAGATTAAAGGTATTTCTACTTAAACCCGACTTAGGTATGATGTCTTTATTATGAACGTTTGTATATGAAAATCTGACACTTCCTTTTTCACTTCCTGATGAAAGCGCAACACTATTGTTAAAAGTTTTACCTAAACGAAAGAAGCCCTGAATATTCTCATCTACACGCGAATAGGGATACTCATTACCATCTTGTTGAGCCAACATAATTGATGGGTCTAATTTAGGTCCCCATGCTGATGTAATGTTATTCGCTGGCTGACCTTCTCTTGGCAACAATCCATTATTACCCTGTCCGTAGGTAGTTTGATAATCATCAAGGCGAGTTGAAACCTGGTCAACTGTTGTTGATGAATTCACATCAATTCCTAAACCTTTTTGACCTTTCTTACCTGATTTGGTCGTAATAAGAATAACTCCATTCATAGCTCGACTACCATACAAAGCTGAGGCTGATGCACCTTTAAGAACAGAAATAGACTCAATATCCTCAGGATTTAAGTCTGAAGTTCCATCTCCCAAATCGAAACCACCCCATTCAGTAGCCTGCCCCATGGTAGAATTATCAACAGGTACTCCATCAATAACATACAATGGCTGATTAGCTCCTTCCAACTCACTGATACCGCGAATAACTACTCTCTTTGAGCCTGATGGTCCGGCTGAAGTCTGCGTAATATCAACCCCGGCAACCTTACCTGCCAAACTTGCTATTGGATTCATTTCACCATTTTTAGCAATGTCATCAGCCTTTACTTCTGTCACTGAATATCCCAACGCCTTTTTCTCACGCTTTATACCCAGTGCCGTTATTACAACTTCACCAAGATCCTGAACATCTTCTTCCAGAGTCACTTCAATCTCCGTTTGCTCTCCAACAGCGATTTCCCGTGGCTTATAACCGATAAAGCTTATTAAAAGCACATCAGAATTTGTTGCTGATAAGGTGAAATTTCCATCAATATCTGTAATGGTTCCCGTTGTTGTACCTTTTACAGAAACATTAACACCAGGTAATGACTCACCGCTTACGTCAGCAACATTACCTGTTATCACTTTTTGTTCTTGTGCAATTGATTGCACAGTTGAAACAAGCAAGGCAACAATAGCAAAAAATATTAAACGCCTGCTCAGCCTTCCTGCACTAGAATTATATACAGTGCAATTAATCGGATTTTTATTCATTTGATCTAATTTTGGTTAAACGATATTTCAAATCAAAATTTGATACAAATATGAATCAAGAATTTAATTAATGCAAGCGTTTGCATTATATATTTCAACGAATGCAATATTAATGAAATTTTAATACACATGTGAAACTAAAGCCCCATAAGGAATGCACAGCTTTAAAAAAGTTTACATTTTTTTATAACTCAGAAAACGAATAGAAGAAGTAACTGATATAATTGAGTAGACTAGCTATCAATTTTAAAACATTGATTGTCTTTTACCAGGATGGTATTTTTAAAAATGGCTTTTGCTTCAGTTTCGAAGGATGTTAAATCTTTATATCTACTTGAAAAATGCCCTAAAAGGAGTTTCCCAACTTTAGCATCCCGCGCAATGGTGGCAGCTTGCTTAGCAGTCGTATGACTTGTTTTTTTTGCTAAATCTTTCAGTTCATGCAGGAATGTTGCCTCATGGTATAACAAATCTACTCCTTCAACGATCGGGATTATACGACGATAATAGCGGGTATCGGAACAAAATGCATACGATAAAGGTTTGGGGGCTGGTATCAAAAGTTCTGATTCTGGAACCGGTAAACCATCTTCACCGATAAAAGTCTGGCCATTCTTTATTGCTACAATTTCAGCAATTGATAATTGATATTTGGCAATTGCCTCTTTTTTAATATTTGGCTGTTTGGGCTTCTCTTTAAATAGAAAACCACATGTGGGAACACGATGGGAAAGCGGAAATGATTCGACAATCACTTTCTTATCCTCATAAATTACCCGAGGCTCATTATTTGTTATATCATTAAACTGTATCTGATAAGGTAAGTCTGTACAGAAGTATTCGAGGTGCGGTTTTAGTAAACCCCTTAAATCTTCATGAACATGAATAGTTAAAGCCTTCCTCCTACCCAATAAGCCAAAGGTAGAAATCAGGCCCATCAGTCCAAATACATGATCTCCATGCAAGTGGGAAATAAAGATGTTATTAATCTTGGAGAAGTTAATCTTGTTACGACGCAACTGCATTTGCGTGCCTTCTCCACAGTCAATCAAAAAAAAACGCTCAGATACATTTAGTATCTGAGCGGTAGGATATCTATCCGATGTAGGTAATGCTGAATTACTTCCGAGAATGGTTAAAGATAAAGACATTAAATAGTTTCAATGGCCTTACGAATCATTTGAATACCATCCTCTAACGATGGTGCAATATTTAAAACAGAATCCAATTGAGAAACTGATATCAACCGCTCCACAGCTGGCTGTAATCCTGCCAAAACAAATACACCATCAGCATTTTTACACAAACGATTGGCCACCAAAATTGCACTCAAACCAGATGAATCACAATAATTACACTTACCTAAATCAAGTAAAATATTCTTTTCACCATTACCAGATAAGAGTACTAGTTCTGACTTTAGAGTAGGAGCTACATGCGTATCCATTTTCTCTTTCAGTACCTGAACTAACGTGAAATCATCTAATTTATCAATTTTGAAGTCCATATATCGTTGTTTTTAAACTTATTTTTTGTCTCCTTCAGTTTTTCCTTCGTTAGCTTCCAATTGATTTTTCAATGCAGCTAATTCAGAAATATCTCCTAAAGTAGTCTTTTCTAAGTTATCATTCAACTTCTTCACGCCTTTTTTAGTTGCTTTTGCAGCCGCTTTCTTAGCTGTTTCTTCTTCAGATTTATGAGCATCTTCAAAAGTACGTGAGTGAGAAAGAATGATACGCTTAGCAGCCTTATTAAACTCAATCACCTTAAAATCAAGTTTTTCATCTACTTTAGCCGGAGCACCATCTTCTTTCACTAAGTGACGAGGCGTTGCAAATCCTTCAACACCGTACTGTAATGCAATTACGGCACCTTTGTCGAAAATGTCAACAATTGTTCCTTCGTGAATTGAATCAAGAGTAAAGATTCCTTCAAATACATCCCATGGATTCTCTTCAAGCTGCTTGTGACCTAAGCTTAAACGACGATTTTCTTTGTCGATTTCAAGCACAACTACTTCGATTGAATCTCCAATTGCAGTAAATTCTGCAGGGTGCTTAATTTTCTTAGTCCAAGAAAGATCTGAGATGTGGATTAATCCATCGATACCTTCTTCAATTTCTACGAATACACCGAAGTTAGTGAAGTTACGAACAGTAGCAGAATGCTTGCTACCAACAGCATACTTCTCTTCGATTTTCTCCCATGGATCAGCCTTAAGCTGCTTGATACCAAGTGACATCTTACGCTCGTCGCGATCTAATGTCAATACCATAGCTTCTACTTCGTCGCCTACTTTCAAGAAGTCCTGAGCACTTCTCAAGTGTTGTGACCATGACATTTCAGATACGTGGATAAGACCTTCAACTCCAGCTGCAATCTCAACAAATGCACCGTAGTCAGCCATTACAACCACTTTACCCTTCACAATGTCACCAACCTTAAGCTCTGAATCCAATGAATCCCATGGGTGAGAAGTCAATTGTTTCAAACCAAGAGCAATACGCTTCTTCTCATCATCAAAATCAAGAATAACAACGTTCAATTTCTGATCTAGCTGAACGATTTCTTCAGGATGATTTACGCGACCCCAAGAAAGGTCTGTAATATGAATCAATCCGTCTACGCCACCAAGGTCGATGAATACACCGTAAGATGTGATGTTCTTAACAGTTCCTTCAAGAACCTGACCTTTTTCAAGCTTAGAAATAATATCTTTCTTCTGCTGCTCAAGTTCAGCCTCAATAAGCGCTTTGTGTGATACAACAACGTTTTTGAATTCTGGGTTAATTTTAACCACTTTGAATTCCATTGTTTTGCCCACATACATATCGTAATCGCGAATAGGCTTAACATCAATTTGAGAACCTGGTAAGAAAGCTTCGATACCAAATACGTCAACGATCATACCACCTTTAGTACGACACTTGATGTAACCTTTGATAACTTCGTCGTTATCCAACGCTTCATTAACTCTGTCCCAAGAACGTAATGCACGTGCTTTTTTGTGAGAAAGCACTAACTGTCCTTTTTTGTCTTCCTGACTTTCTACGTAAACTTCAACTTTATCGCCTACTGCTAATTCAGGATTGTAACGGAATTCATTACGACTAACAATACCGTCTGATTTGAAGCCGATATTAATTACAACCTCACGCTTAGTAAGAGTAATAACCTCACCTTCAATAACTTCTTTCTCAGAAATTGTAGATAAAGTTTTATCATACATTTCTGCTAATTCTTCTTTAGAAGCACCTGCACCTACAACATCACCAGCTTCAAAGCTATCCCAATCAAAATCTTCCATTGGCACGTTAGCTACCGTTTCCTTTACTTCTGGAGCATTTTCCTGCTCTTCCGCATTTACTTTTTCTTCTGTCATTTTTGTTTAATTGTTAAAAATCTAGTAGTTAGACATTATATTGAAAAAAATCGCTGCAAAATTAGAAACTTTTTTTGATGTATAAAAGCTTCTGGATCAAATAAAATATAGCACTTAAAATTATGACAGATATTGGCATTCGTCAACTATATCAGAACAAACCTTTTTCGATATTTCAGTTTTAATCAGATCAATTATGCAATACTTCAAACTAATAAAAATCATATGACGACTCTTAACTTTTAAGGCTTTCTATGGATAAAAAATTATACTTTTGACTTTTGAAATATTTACAGAAATATTACCTTCATCAAATTGAATAAAAATTCTAAAAGCCCTAAGCAATAGATCGCCTATGAAAATTTCGATAGTTGGAACTGGTTATGTAGGACTTGTAACCGGAACATGCTTTGCAGATACAGGAATTAGTGTTACTTGTGTTGATATAGACGAAGAAAAAATCAACAAACTAAAAAAAGGAATCATCCCTATTTATGAGCCTGGTCTTGACCAAATGGTGATTAAGAATGTTGAAAAGGAAAGATTACACTTTACTACAAGTCTGAAAGAGAGCCTTGAACATTCTGAAGCCATATTCATTGCAGTCGGAACTCCTCCCGGAGAAGACGGAAGTGCTGACCTTAGCCATGTACTGTCTGTTGCCCGCCAGATAGGTAAGCATATGAATAACTACCTGGTTGTAGTTACCAAAAGTACAGTACCTATTGGAACTGCCCAAAAAGTAAAAGCAGCGATCCAGGATGAATTAGAAAAAAGAGGCGTGGTTCTTGATTTTGATGTTGCTTCGAATCCGGAGTTTTTAAAAGAAGGTAATGCCATTGAAGATTTTTTAAAGCCTGACAGGATTGTAGTTGGTATTGAATCAGACAAGGCAGAAAAACTAATGAATCGATTGTACAAGCCATTTGTATTAAATGGTCATCCAATATTGTTCATGGATATACCATCGGCTGAAATGACAAAATATGCCGCAAATGCCATGTTGGCCACAAAAATCAGCTTTATGAACGATATCGCCAACTTGTGCGAAATTGTCGGTGCTGATGTCACGAACGTTCGCCGAGGTATTGGTTCTGATTCTCGTATTGGAAGTAAGTTTATATATGCCGGAGCAGGTTATGGAGGCTCTTGTTTTCCTAAAGATGTGAAAGCTATTATCAAGACCGCTCAATTAAACAATTACAACCTACGCATTCTTGAAGCTGTTGAAAATGTTAATGATGATCAAAAGAAAGTGATCATTAAAAAGATTAAAGAGCATTTTGCTGATGTAAAAGGTAAAACCTTTGCAATGTGGGGACTTTCATTCAAACCACATACTGACGATATGCGCGAAGCTCCATCCGTTGTTATTGCGAGTGCGCTTATTGAATTAGGTGCAACCGTTAAAGCATATGACCCTGTTGCGATTGATGAAGCCAAACATATTCTTAATGATTCAATTGAGTATGGAAAAGATCAGTATGACGTTTTAATTGATGCTGATGCCCTTATATTGATTACAGAATGGCCTGAGTTTAGGGTGCCCAATTATAAGGTTATGGATAAATTGATGAACAACAGAGTTATATTCGATGGTCGTAACATATATGATCCTCAAGAAATGAAAGAATTTGGATATACTTATTACAGTATCGGAAGGACTACTATAGAGAATTAATGATAATATTTGCCTAAAAGCCTGAAGTATCCTTACCTTCAGGCTTTTATTATCTTATATATTTTAAAAGCAAATACACAAGGATAATCAGAATGAAAAACAGAGTATTAGTTACAGGAGGAGCTGGATTTATTGGATCTCACTTATGTGAACGTCTATTAAATGAAGGAAATGAGGTTATTTGCATGGACAACTATTTCACAGGTGCAAAAGACAATGTGGTTCACCTGATGAGCAATCCTTATTTTGAACTTATTAGACACGATGTAACTCATCCATACTTTGTGGAAGTTGACCAGATATATAATCTGGCTTGCCCTGCCTCACCAGTGCATTACCAATACAATTCAATAAAAACCATAAAAACATCGGTAATGGGTGCAATAAATATGCTTGGACTTGCCAAACGTATTAAGGCACGAATTTTACAAGCGTCAACAAGTGAGGTATATGGAGATCCCTTGGTACACCCGCAGACAGAAGATTACTGGGGAAATGTTAACCCAATAGGCATCCGTTCGTGTTACGATGAAGGTAAGCGATGTGCTGAAAGCTTATTCGTTAATTATCACGAACAAAACAATGTTGATATACGAATCATTAGAATTTTCAACACTTATGGCCCACGTATGAATCCTAACGATGGACGTGTTGTTTCTAATTTTATTGTACAAGCTCTTAAAGGTGAAGATATAACCATTTTTGGCGATGGTAAACAAACACGGAGCTTTCAGTATGTTGACGACCTGGTTGAAGGAATGATCCGCATGATGAATACAGATGATTTTATCGGACCTGTGAATATTGGTAATCCGAATGAGTTCACCATGCTAGAATTAGCACAAGCTGTTATCGAATTAACCAATTCCAGATCGAAGATCACCTATTTACCTTTACCAGCCGATGATCCAATGCAGCGTCAACCTGATATAACCTTAGCAAAGGAAAAATTAAACAATTGGGAACCAAATATTCAGCTTAATGAAGGTTTGAAACATACCATCTCCTATTTTGATAATCTGTTAAAAACGAGCAATACCTAATTTTAAGTTTAACCAGCTTCATATTATTCCATGAAAAAGAGAAAAGGCATTATTCTGGCCGGAGGGTCAGGAACTCGATTATATCCAATCACCAAAAGCATTTCGAAACAAATTATCCCGGTTTATAACAAACCAATGATTTATTATCCGCTCTCAGTATTGATGCTTTCTGGCATTCGGGATATACTAATTATAAGCACTCCACATGATTTACCCTTATACAAGAACCTATTTGAGGATGGTTCTGAATTAGGCCTCAACATTTCATATGCAGAACAACCTTCACCAGATGGTTTAGCTCAAGCATTTATTATAGGTGAAGAATTTATTGGCGATGATGATGTTGCCTTAGTTCTTGGTGATAACATCTTTTACGCCTATGACTTTAGTTCTCTTTTAACTAATGCAAGTAAAACAACAGATGGTGCAGTCATCTTTGGTTATTACGTGAATGATCCCGAACGATATGGTGTGGCTGAGTTCGACAAAGAAGGTAATGTTCTTTCAATCGAAGAAAAACCGGAACAACCTAAAAGCAACTATGCTGTAACTGGTCTTTATTTTTACAGCAATGATGTCGTTAAAAAAGCAAAATCACTGAAACCTTCAAAGCGTGGCGAACTGGAAATAACTGACCTAAACTCACTATATCTGGATGAGAAAAGGCTAAAGTTAACAATGCTTGGACGCGGGGCTGCATGGCTCGATACAGGAACACATGATAGCCTTCTGCAAGCTTCAAATTTCATTTCAACTATAGAAAACCGCCAAGGGTTAAAAGTCGCTTGTATCGAAGAAATCGCCTATTTAAAAGGATACATCAACAAAGAACAATTAATTAAATTAGCTCAGCCTCTTAAAAAGAATGAATACGGACAGTATCTCCTAAAGGTGGCTGAGTAAATTTAAACCTAAATAATAATCAATAAATTTTAACACTGTTTTACTTCTAATTTGTTAAAACAATTTAAGTTCCACTTATTATCTTCCTATATTTGTACGCAAACCGTTTAACATGGAAATTACTAAAACAAGTATACCCAACCTGCTAATTATAAAACCTCAAGTTTTCAGCGATCCCAGAGGCTTTTTTCTTGAATCATATAAAGAAAACAGATATAAAGAAGCTGGTGTTAATGTCAACTTCATTCAAGATAATATTTCCAAATCAACATATGGGGCGATTAGAGGGCTACATTACCAATTGGCACCTTATTCTCAAGCAAAACTGGTACATGTATTAGAGGGAAAAGTGCTTGATGTAGCTGTAGATCTAAGAAAGAATTCCCCTACATTTGGTCAACATTATCCTATTGAATTGTCCGCTGAAAATAAATTACAATTTTTTATTCCTCAGGGATTTGCACATGGCTTTTCAGTTTTAAGTGAAACTGCAATCTTCTGTTATAAATGTGACAACTATTATAGCCAGGAAGCTGAAAGAGGAATTGCATTTAACGACGCAAGTCTGAACATTGACTGGAAAATTCCTGCTGACAAAGCTATTATTTCATCTAAAGACAGCATTTTACCTTCTTTTAAAGAAGCCGAACACAATTTTGCATACACCCTATAATGAAACAAATACTGGTAATAGGATCCGAAGGGCAATTGGGACGTGAAATAAAAAGTAAATATAAAAAGGTCAATAACACCTCTTTCAGTTTTACGAGCATTGAAAACTTAGATGTTACTGATTCCCAAAAACTAACAACTACAATTAAGGAGAAAAAATACGATTACATTATCAATTGCACCGCTTATACTGCAGTAGATAAAGCTGAAACAGAACCTCAGCTGGCTCAAAAGATAAATGCCGATGCCTTAAAATCGATTGGGTTAGCAGCTAATGAAATAAATGCCAAAGTCATTCATGTTTCTACCGATTACGTTTTTAACGGAACCAAACATCAGCCTTATTCTGAAAGTGATGAAACATCACCTAGCTCTGTTTATGGCCAAACAAAACTTGACGGAGAAAGATACTTATTAGAATATAATCCTAATTCGATTATCATACGAACTTCCTGGTTGTATTCTGTACACGGCAATAATTTTGTAAAAACAATGATTCGTCTTGGCAAAGAACGGGATGAATTAGGGGTTATCTATGATCAAATAGGAACACCTACTTATGCCGGTGATCTTGCTGACGCTATTCTAGATATTATTGATCACGACATCAAAAAAACCATCCAATTCAAACCTGGCACTTACCACTATAGTAACGAGGGTGTTGCCAGTTGGTATGATTTTACACTTGCCATACATCGTGAAATGGATTTAATTTGCAAAGTCAACCCAATAGAAACTAAAGATTATCCGACACCTGCACCACGCCCACACTACAGTGTACTAAATAAGAGTAAAATAAAGAAAGCCTATCAATTGGAAATACCTTATTGGTTAGACAGTTTAAGGAAGTGTATTGCAGAACTTAAATAATGATTATCTAACACACCACAAATATTACTATAATGCAAAATCAGGATGTTTTAAACGAAGTTGTAAAGAAAGCGCAAAACTGGCTTGACGGCAACTATGATGCTGAAACTAAAAAGTCCATCAAGTTGATGATGGAGAATGGAGATAAAACCGAACTAATTGATTCGTTTTATAAAGACCTTGAGTTTGGTACTGGTGGATTACGAGGCATTATGGGAGCCGGTTCGAACCGAATGAATATCTATACGGTTGGAGCAGCTACACAAGGGTTGGCCAACTACCTGTTAAAAAACTTCAGCGATGTTGAACAAATTTCAGTTGTTATTGGTCATGATTGCCGTAACAACAGTCGATTGTTTTCAGAGGTTGTAGCAGATATTTTCAGTGCCAATGGCATCAAAGCATATATGTTTGAAGATTTACGTCCAACTCCTGAAGTTTCATATGCTATTCGTCAATTGGGTTGTCAAAGTGGTGTCATCATTACAGCTTCTCATAATCCTAAAGCATATAATGGATACAAAGCTTATTGGAATGATGGTGCACAATTAACTGCTCCACATGATACCAATGTAATTGACGAGGTAAATAAAATTGCTTCTATTGACGAGATCAAATTCGAAGGCAACAAAGAGTTGATTGAGGTATTGGGAAAAGACATGGACAATCAATATTTAGAGCAAGTAAAAAGTCTTGTTCTGGATCAAGACCTAATTGAACGTAACAAAGATTTGAAAATTGTTTACTCACCGATTCATGGTACAGGCGTAGAAATCATACCTGCTGCGTTACGAAAGTGTGGGTTCGAAAATGTCATGAATGTGCCTGAGCAGGACGTTGTAAGTGGTGAGTTTCCAACTGTTGTTTCACCAAATCCTGAAGAACCAGCTGCTCTTGAAATGGCTTTGAACAAAGCTGTTGAAACGGGTGCTGATATTGTAATGGCTTCAGATCCTGATAGCGATCGCTTAGGTATTGCTGTAAGAAATGAAAAAGGAGAATTTGTTCTGGTAAATGGAAACCAGACGGCCACTCTCCTAACTTGGTATATGCTTAAAAAGTGGAAGGAATCAGGTAAGTTAACCGGTAATGAGTATATCGTCAAAACCATTGTAACTTCTGAGTTATTGAAAGAAATTGCAATTAAAAATGATGTTGAGTATTTCGATGTATACACTGGTTTTAAATGGATTGCTAAAGTTATTCGGGAATTAGAAGGTAAGAAGAAATACATCTGTGGTGGTGAAGAATCATATGGCTATTTGCCAGGTGATTATGTTCGTGACAAAGATGCTGTTGCTGCTATTACCATCGCAGCAGAAATTGCTGCCTGGGCGAAAGACAATGGAAAGACACTTTTCGATGTTTTGCAGGATATTTACATGGAATATGGTTTCTCGAAAGAGAAGATGATATACATTGTACGTGAAGGAAAGTCTGGCGCAGATGAAATTAAACAACTTATGGTTGACTTCCGCAACACACCTCCACAAACTCTGGCGGGCGATAAAGTAAGTATTATTAAAGACTACTCTAAGTTAGATGCCTTCCATGTACTGGATAACAAACATGAAACAATAGACCTCCCTGCTACTTCAAACGTATTGCAGTTTTTTACTGAAAACGGATATAAAGTATCTGTTCGACCTTCAGGTACAGAACCCAAGATTAAATTCTACTTTGAAGTTAAAGTACCAATGAATAGTAAGGAAGAATTCTATCCTGCCAATGAAAAAGCAGATGCTATTATTGATAACATAGCTAAAGACTTAGGGATTTAAATGAGATTATTACTCTCATTATGATCAAACGGGGTTCAGAAATGGACTCCGTTCTTTGTTAGAAATCATGGTTTATCTAACCTCTTAAAAAACGATATAACGGCAAATTCTTTTCACGATGTTTGCCTTTCCATACACGTCCGCAGTATGAGCATTCGTAATGAGATTTGCCATTATCCTTCCAGGCTTCAATTATTGGAAATCCCAATAATAAACTGTGATAGAATTTACATTTTAATGACTTTGACGCTAAATGTTTAGCGGATTTCTTTTTCCCCGATTTTTTATTCAACATTGTTGCCAATATTATGGTCTCTGCACAAACATGTCGAAACACGTAACTTAACCAACTCTTAAGAAATTAGTAAATTTACATGTCTAACTAAAAATATAGAGACTCCGATTCTTTTCCCAGTGCAATATACTTCGAATCCGCCTTTTTGTTACACTCGGAAATATTAAATAATGTAAACATCATTACGAAGTAAAATGTATATCTATAATAGTCAAAAACTTAAACAATAATATTTTTAACTCAAAAACGACTCGAATTTAAGTAACAAGTTTACGAATTTTCGAAAAAGTCATCTTTAAAGTTGACTAAATAAACCCGATCAGTGGCACGGGTGATGGCAGTATATAACCAACGAAAGTACGCTGTTCCCATTTGCTCCTCAGGAATATAACCTTGATCAATAAAGATAGCTTTCCATTGCCCCCCTTGTGACTTATGACAGGTCATGGCATAGGCATATTTGACCTGTAAAGCATTGTAATATGGATTTTCTTTTACCTTTTCATACTTCTTACGTTGTGACTTCTCCTCTTCATAATCTTCCATCACATTATAAAAAAACGCCTCTTGTTCTTCTTTTGAGAAACCAGCCGTATCTGTATGTAAAGCATCCAGTAAAATTTTAACATCAATTTCCAGATGCTCATAATCCGTCAAACGCAATGTTACATTGGCAAAACGACGGTCATATAATTCTTCATAACCAATAATCCGAATAACCTCGGCAATATCCCCATTGGCAATAAAATCAGCCCCTTTACTATCCTTCAACCAATGATAATTATTCTTCACTACCAAGAGATGATCTGTAACGGTTAATTCTTCTTCCCTATACAAAATACTGCCACGAATACCTTTATTAAATAGGTTAGCTCTTTTATTTGAACGACAAACCACCAAGGTTTCACCCAAACCGAAATTCTCCTGGCTCCAATTTAATTCATCAATCAATTCTTCACCTGTGATTCGCTTAAAGTCGGGATAACCTTTTGTTTCCAAAGCCGGAAAAGTTGGTTCAACTAATCCTTCATCCAACATAAAACGCAACTTGGTGGCATTATATAATATTCCGCTGTCCTCCTCCTGTCTGACAACTTCACTTAAAAAATAATCGTGTACATGCATACCCAGACTTTCGAGATATAACTTATCAAGTGCCGGGCTCTCATCAAACCCAACTGGTGGCAACTGCGCAACATCTCCAATAAGAATTAACTTGCAACGCTCATTGCCAAACACAAAATTGAGCAAGTCTTCTAATAAACGCCCACTTCCAAATCGGGTATAATCCAAACTATTATTGGATATCATGGATGCCTCATCAACAATAAATACAGCATCTTTAGCCTTATTATAATTGAGGTTGAATGCTCCAAAATCATCTGCCGAAGATTGCCGCCTGTATATAAGTTTATGAATTGTATAGGCAGGTTTATGTGTGTATTTACTTAAAACTTTGGCAGCGCGACCTGTTGGGGCCATTAACTGGCACGGAATCTTTAATTCCTCCAACACATCAGTAAAGGCCTTCATCAATGAAGTTTTACCTGTACCGGCATAACCTTTAATTAAACATACCGAAGGAGACTCTTCTCCAACTATAAAATTCCCAAGACCTTCAATTAGCTGGTGTTGTGAACTTGTTGGTTCAAAGCTGAATTTATTCTGAATTAAGTCGCTTATATGATTATTTAGCATTTTTAATGTAGATAAAGGCTATTTAAAAACCGTGATATGATTTTTTTTTTAAATTTGTGCATTCAAACTAAAACAAAAATCCGAAGATAATGAAAACAGTTATTCAGATTGTTCTTACTATTGCAATTATCGCGCTAGGCTGGTTCTGTGTTGAAAGTATTCAAAAACCAATTCGTTTTCAAGAGCAGCATGATTTAAGAAAAGATGCTAACGTTGAAAGACTGATTTATACCAGAGATGCACAGGTAGCTTATAAATCTGTTTATAATAAGTATACAGGTAGCTATGATACATTGATTAACTTCATCATGAATGACTCGCTTCCATTGGTTAAAAAAGAAGGTAGTTTAACTGATAGCATGCGAGCTGAAGGTATGACTGAAATTAAAGCATTAGCGCTTGGTATTATTAGTCGTGACACCATCCGTGTAAGTGTAAAAGACTCTTTATTCCCTGCAGGATATCCTGTTGATTCATTAAAGTTTGTTCCTTTTGTTGAAGGAGGAAAAATGTATGAAATGGGCTCAGGAGTGGTTGTAACAGGTTCTGGTGTAAAAGTACAAGTATTCGAAGCTAAGGTACATAACAACATTTACCTTGCAGGACTTGAGCAACAAGAAGTTATCAACCTAAACGATAAGACTGAGAAGCTGGAAAGATACCCAGGTCTTAAAGTTGGTTCGTTAGAAGCTGCAAACAATAACGCTGGTAACTGGGAATAATTTTATGACCAAGACATACGTTGTTGATCAGTCGTTCGACGCAAGTATTACAACATCATATTTTTTGTCCATCCGATCTTCTTCGGGTGGACTTTCTTTTTGTGTACTTGACCCGGTAATAAATACTTACATTGCCTTTGCACACATTCCGTTCGACGACCGTAGTTCAGATAATATAAAAACACAAGAAGTACTTCTCAAGGAAGAATTATTACAGCTTCCTTATAAAAAAGTCTTCTTTTTGTATGAATCTCCTAAAGCAACGCTTGTTCCTTCGGCCTTATATGATATAAACCGTCATAACGAGCTGTATCATCTTAATCATTCAGCCAGTGATGAAAAAATTGAAATTGTTAGCCAGAAGATAAAAATGGCTGACGCGTGGAACCTTTTCGGAATTCCACAGTTTATGTATCACCTGGTCAAAACTCAATTTGAAAGTGTAGAATTTTACCAGCACTATTCGCCATTTGTCGAAACTTGTTTAATTGACAGTCAGCAAAAAAAGCAAGAGGTGGTTATGCATATTGGTGTGCACAATAAGTTCTTTGATCTTCTTGTGGTGAAAGATCGAAAAATGACTCTATGCAACTCATATGCTTATAGTAACACCAATGATTTTCTGTACTTTGTATTGTTTACCTTTGAGCAACTAAAGTTAGAGGGTGATAAAACCAAAGTACTAATACATGGATTGCATGATAAGCAAAGTCCGCTTTTCAGAGAGTTAAAGAACTACTTGCGTCAGGCCAAAATAACAATGCCAACGACACATTTTAAGTTTAGCAACAACATGCGAATCAAGGACAATGATAAGCTGACATTTCACAACTTATTTAACCTGGCCATATGCGTATAATAAGTGGTAAACTTAAAGGCAGACGTTTTTCTCCACCCAAAAGCTTTTCCGCTCGTCCGACTACAGATATAGCTCGTGAAAGTTTGTTTAATGTGCTCAATAACCGTCTGGACTTTGAAGAGCTTCGGGTACTTGATTTGTTTGGCGGAACCGGAAGTATATCGTATGAATTTGCTTCAAGAGGCTGCTGCAATATTACCACTGTTGAACTCAACTACAAACACTTCAGCTTTATAAAATCTATGCTTAATGAGTTGGATTTAACGAATGAAGTTAAAGTGGTAAAAGCTGATGTTTTTAAGTATCTGAAAAAGTGTAGCTTTAAATACGACCTGGTTTTTGCAGATCCTCCATTTGATTTGAAAGATTTTGATACAATTCCCGATTTGTTCTTTGCTCAGGATTTATTGACAGATGGTGGTGTGTTTATTCTTGAACACGCCGACAAAAAATCTTTTGAATCACATCCAAGATTCAAAGAATTAAAAAAATACGGAAAGGTTCATTTCTCTTTCTTTGAGTAGTGCCTATTTAATGCATTTGGTATTAACAGGAAATAGCGAGTAATAAATTGAAAGAACCAGAAGGCTACCATCTGTCTTCTTACTCCTGTATTTTTATATTGAATTGATCGATTAATTTCAGAAGCTCTAACTTTAGCTCTTCATTCGTTATACCTGATTCAGCTTCGAAATTGGCATAAAATGATGGTAATGAAAATCCAGCAACAAGGTTCTTATTGATGCGGCCATATGCTTTTTTGGCAATCTCCATAACATTCTTCCCTCCGCGTGGCCCCGGTGATGTCGAAAGTAATAAAAGTGGTTTATTGTACCAGAACTCCTGTTCAATTCGCGATGTCCAATCATAAATATTTTTGTAGGCTGCCGAATAAGCGCTATTGTGCTCTGCTAATGAAAGGATTATTCCATCGACACTTTTAATAAGTTCTTTGAATCGGAATGCAGCTTCAGGTACTCCATGTCCAGTTTCTCTGTCTACGCTAAACAGTGGCATCTCAAAATCATTTAAATCGATCAGGTTTACCTCTACTTCTTTTAATAATGAAGCAGCATAAGCTGCAAATTGCTTATTGATGGACTGTTTACTTGAACTGGCGCCAAAAGCCAATATGTGTTTCTTCATACTTTTGCTCTTTAAACGATTTGTGCTGAGATTTATAAACTTCTTAATAGAACATATAATGATCAATTTGGTTGAAAACAAAAAGCGCTGACAATTGATTTGCCAGCACTTTTCGATATATCATAAGGTGATAACTATTCCATTTCCCACGGAATCAGTTTTGATTCATAAAAATCAACCCCTAATGTCTTAAGACGTGGTGCATGTTTACCCACTCTGACTTTATAATCCTCCCAGTTCAGTTTATCCTCTGGTGACCACCCAATCTCAGCATGTCCTATTAAACGCGGAAATACCAAATACTCTATATCATCCATAGTTTGCACTGTTTCTGTCCAAAGTGGCGATTCAATACCCAAAATATTCTCTCTTGCAATTCCTTTTACCAGTTTAGTAGGTTTCCAGTCGTAAGCCTGATCAACCTCAATATAACCCATCCATTTCAGACCAATGGTTGTAGTGGAATCGTATTTCATATCCAGGTAACAATATTTAGCAGGCGACATAATTACCATCGCTCCTTTCTCAACTCCTTTTAGCACATTCTTCGTTTTCTTTGACCAATACTGAACAATGTCTGTTTCATCTATATCGGCATGAGCCACTTCGTCCCAACCAATCATTTTCTTGTTATGTTTCTTAACGATATCGCGAACACGATTCACAAAATAGACATAGTCATCATCTTTGGTGACGTGTGACTCATCACCACCAATATGGATAAATGGCCCATCAATCATAGATGCTATTTCACCAATTACATCATCCACAAATTGATAGGTTACTTCCTTACGTGTGTCGAAAGTACTGAAGCCAACTTCAATTCCGGTGTATGGTTCAGCTTTTTTCTCTGCTCCATTTAACTCTGGGTAAGCCACCGATGCCGCATTGGTATGTCCCGGCATATCAATTTCAGGTATCACTGTAATGTAACGTGACCTGGCATACTGTACAATTTCTTTGAATTGTTCTTGTGTATAGAAGCCACCTTCACCTCCACCAACTTGTGTTTGACCTCCTACTGAAGTCAGCTTTGGCCATGATTTAATTTCAATACGCCAACCCTGATCATCGCTCAGGTGCATATGAAATACGTTGATCTTGTATAGCGAAGCCAAATCGATAACACGCTTTACGTCCTCTATCCCAAAAAAGTGACGCGATACATCCAGCATCATACCACGATAAGCATATGTTGGATAGTCAGTGATCGTACCCGAAGGAATAATCCATTTACTATTACCTTTTCCTGCCTTATCAACTATTTGCAATATGGTTTGAATACCTCTGAAAATTCCGGCCGGATGATTGGCGCTCAAAATCACTTTTTTCT
The DNA here is from genome assembly GCF_982718395.1 of Carboxylicivirga sp. Classification (NCBI taxonomy): domain Bacteria; kingdom Pseudomonadati; phylum Bacteroidota; class Bacteroidia; order Marinilabiliales; family Marinilabiliaceae; genus Carboxylicivirga; species Carboxylicivirga sp. The sequence goes on along the minus strand of NZ_CEXQWX010000055.1, from coordinate 3,647 downwards.
CTTCGATATTTAATTCATATCTCTCTTCTCCCAATTGGTTTTCCCCTTTAAGAATATCAAGATAAATACTATTAGCCGGCACATCTGGCACTGCTTTAACAGCAATATTAAGCCCAGTCATACCTTTAATCTGTTTAGCTAATAATACTCCTATCTGATTAAGCTCTCCATTACCTTTCGGAAAATAAATATTTGTTCTCTCGCTAAGCAGATAAGAACTACCTGTTGCATTTAATTTCACTGGTATCGGGATAATACTCGAATTGGATAAATCGGCCGGTATAGGTTTTTGGCACGATACATTGAACTGCATCAGGGCAGTTACAAGAAGCGCGATCATCGCTTTTTTCATCATTATAATTATTTTGGTTTATCTCTACTTGACATCATTTTTTTGCGTCAAAGTACCCAAAGATACAATATTCAGCCAAAAATGGAGAGTAAATTTTACCCGACAAGTATTGATAAATATCTGAAAGAAAACTTCTTGCCCAATCAGGACAGAGTTAAGGCAATACTTACTCCAATAAATGTACCGATTACGTACCCCAATATACCAACTAAAATAGCAGGTGTCACCATGCGTTTTTGTCCTAATGAAGCTGCCATAGGTGCTGCTACCGAAGGCCCCATAATATTGGCTGCTGACGAAACAATCACTTCATGGACATTAAGCTTGAACATACGAGCCGACAACATCAGAAACACAAAATGGAAAACCATAATGATCATATAAAACAGTAACAATGACGGACCAACCTTTAACACTTCGTAAATATTAGTTGAAGCACCAATAACGGCTAAAAAGGCATACATCATCCATAACCCAATACTAAACGATGTACCTTCCAGTGGTTTTAGTTTGTTCGGAAAGAGGTTAGCCGCAACAAGTGATAGCAAGGTAATGATCAATATACTTAAGTTGAGTTCAGTGCCTATCATCGACTGCAGATATGGCGATACCCATCCTCCTAAAGCTGCAATACCTACAGCTAAAAATAAGGAGATAGCAATACGTTCCATTGTCACCGGACTGGCTTCTTCTGTATGCTCTTCAACTACAGCCTCAGTTCCCTTTTTCTTATACCAGAAACGATTAAGGAAAGCTAAAGCCGGCACCAAAAACAAGAATAAAACATAGAGATTAGCCGCAAAATTATCGACAGCAATAGTCGCAGAAAAATACGGATTCGTACTGAAATTCAATGTTTCACCGGTTGCTACAAAATTAATGCTGCCCCCAACCAACGTGGCTGCAATTACTCCTGCAGTGTTACCGGAATCTTCACCCAGATCAATGATGTAAAATGCAATAAAACAACCAATAACAACACCAACAGCACCTATTACAAAAGCCAGTAATAGTTTTCCACTTTCCTTAATGATTTTTATAATGTTAGAACTAAACAACAATAAAGGTATTGAGACAGGAATAAAATAACCAAATACCATATCGTAAACAGGCACCGATACATCTGTACCTGAGCCAACAGGAACAATACCTGCCATGGCCAGTATCGACATGGAAATCATTGTAACAAGGATACCGGACACTTTGCCAAACCATTTCTTGTGTTCGGACCAGATACCAAATGCTGCAGCAGCCATTACCATGGTTAATACGATAAAATGTTGATCGGCTTGTATTATTGAGTTCATATGTATTGTGATTTGTTAACAGTTGGTTAGTTTTCAGTCAGTAGACAGTAGTTTAGATCAATAACATACTAAACCCTGACGAACTATTATTTATATTTTTAATGCTTTATCATGCTTAAAATAATTCTCCCTTGCCTTCTATCTTCTGCTATTTCCACTTCAATCTATTCCCCAAACAAAACCAGTTGCTCCTCTCCCACACTTACAATTTCTGAAGGTGCATAACGATTAGTTGGCAATATTTGATATTGATCTTTTAAATGTTCAAATGCTTTCGTGGCAATTTCCACCCGGTTATTATCAGCAGAAATATGTGACAAAAAAATGGTTTTCAATCGCGTGTTATCAACTTGCTCCACCAAATCTACAGCTTGTTGGTTACTCAAGTGACCATGATCAGATTTAACACGTTGCTTTAAATAGTATGGATAAGGTCCTTCTTCCAACATTTGCTCGTCATAATTGCTTTCGAGGAATACGATATCGCACTGATTCAGGTGATTTACAACATTTTCGCAGGCAGCTCCAATATCTGTCATTACCCCTACACTTAAGCCTTCTGCTTCTATACGAAAGCTCACCGGGTCAACAGCATCGTGTTGTTTGGCAAAGGAATAAGCTTTAAAACTTCCTACTTGAATTGCATCGCCTGCGTTAAACACATGTGTTGTTTTGGGGTGATAATTTCGGTGTGCCTTGTGTAAGGTATCACGGGTTAAATAAGCCTCTATTCCATGCACATCGCACAGAACTCTTAATCCCTTGATATGATCGGAATGCTCATGCGAAATAAAAACAGCCTTTACTTTATTAATATCCAGACGCAATTCTTTCATGCGCTTCATAATCTGGCGTCGCGAAATGCCAGCATCCACCAAAATAGCTTCCCGCTCCGTTCCGATATAATAACAATTGCCATTGCTTCCTGAGGCGATTGCACAAACTTTAATCATTCAAATAACTTATAGCTATCAACCGCCAGTTATTAGCGAATTGCAGCTTGGTTAATATTAAGTGCGCTGCGTATCTAATTTAAGCTAACTCAATAACACTAAACTCTGAACACCTAAACACTTCCAACTACTCTACAAAGAACCGCTCTACCTCATTCCCACCGGCATATTTCTGTAATAAAGCCGAAGCTTCATCTAAAGCATTATTGACAGGCTCTTGTCCTTCAAAACCAATGATTATCATTAAGAATTTTGTGGTATCATCAGTCACCATGGTACGTGTAGAATCACTTGTTGGGTTGCCAAAAGCACCTTCATCATCTCTGAAAACAGGTAACTTCTCTATGTTCACATCGCCACGACCAATGCCCTGGTAAGGTTCATTCTCTTCGCCAATACCCATTACCACATTACCTTTAACGGCGTCGAAGTTATAGCCACAAATTGAAAAACCGGTCTTTACAGATATCAGGTTCAGGATATCCACCACATTATTGATATGATATAAACCTTTACCATTGGCAACCCGACGTAACAATGACTCTGCTGCCGGACGGTAACGATTGGGATCTTTCCCCAAAGTACGATAGGCGTTCTTGTTAGCTTTTACGGTACTGAGTTCGCGAATGGTTTCCGCAGTATGTTGTTGCTCCAGCTTCTTAACCTCACCATCGAGCAAATCCAATAAAGCTTTATCGGGCTCACTCACCCGGACATCAACAACAAAACCTCCCAATAACATGCCGGGTAGTTTTGATTTTAATTCTTGATCAATTGTAATGGTCATAATGAAAAAATGAGCATGCAAAATAAGTAAAATATGCCGAATGCCAGATTATAAGCCATAAGGTATTTGTATTAACCTTCTATCTAACTAAAAAGCAATCCCCCTAATTCTTAAATGTTATAAAAAACCACAAACCGTCCCCCTTCGCCAACTACCTTTATACACATTATTGTTTAATGAGCTATATAACAACTACTAACATCTTACTTTTACACCTCATCCCGGCCTTCTCCTGCATGGAGAAGGAG